>CAYRQG010000015.1:11446-13348 GCA_964426345.1 uncultured Candidatus Peribacteria bacterium | reverse complement strand
AAATGCGGATGCGCTCGTGGTGCTGACCGAATGGGATGAGTTCCGCGGAGTAGGGTTGCAGGGCATCAAAACAACCATGAAAGGCACACTCCTGTTTGACGGTCGCAATATCTATGAACCACGGGAGGTGGCGGACGCAGGATTCATGTACTATGGTATCGGCCTATGAAGATCTTAGTCACTGGAGCTGCCGGCTTTATCGGGTTTCATACCATCATGAAACTGCTCGATCGTGGCGACACGATTGTGGGACTGGATAACCTGAATGCGTATTACGATCCGACCCTCAAAGAGAAACGTCTGGCGATGCTGCGGGAACGTAAGGGTTTCAGCTTCATCAAAGGCGATATTCTGGATCGCGCAACAGTAGCCAAAGCCATGGAAGGAGTGGACCGCGTTGTCCATCTGGCAGCACTTGCAGGAGTCCGCTACGCGTTTGATCATCCGGATGAATATATCGATATCAATATCACAGGATTCTTCCATGTGCTGGATGAAGTGCGGAAGCAAAAGATTCCGGGGCTGATTTATGCGTCATCCAGTTCTGTGTACGGCGGCAACGACAAGCTCCCCTCCAGCGAAGACGACAGGACCGATAACCAGCTCTCGCTCTACGGCATGAACAAGAAAGACAACGAGCTGATGGCACATACGTATCATCATCTCTACGGCACACACGTGACAGGACTGCGCTTCTTTACGGTCTACGGCCCCTGGGGTCGCCCCGATATGGCACTCTTCCTGTTTACCGATGCTATGCTCCATGATCGCCCGCTGCAGGTCTTTGGCGAAGGAAAAATGCAGCGTGATTTCACATTCGTACAGGATATTGCAGACGGCATCATCGCATCCGTCGATAAAAACTATCCGGAGGAAGTCTTCAACCTGGGATGCGGACGCAAAGAAGAACTGATGGAATACATCCGCATGGTGGAAGTGACGTGTGGAATCGAAGCAAAGAAAGAATACCTGCCCATGCAGCCCGGTGATGTCCGCGCCAGCCTGGCCGATATCAGCAAGGCAAAAGAGATGCTTGGGTATGAACCAAAGACGCAGATTAAAGATGGTGTACCGCAGTTCGTGAAATGGTACAGAGAATATTATGAAATATGAGTAAGCCTGCCCTGAGCTCGTCGAAGGGTGGCATCATCCTTTTGATAGTGACAATGATTCTTCTAGGGAGTGCACTTCGCATTGCCGGAAGTACCGATCCTCTCTGGTTGGATGAAACATGGTCGATGCTGCTTCTGAAACCCATTCAGAATATCGGGCAGATTTTCACGAATATCCATCTCGATAACAATCACTACCTGAATAGTGTCTATCTCTTTTTACTGGGACCGGACCGCATGCCGTTCCTGTATAGAATCCCGTCGCTCCTCAGCGGCATTCTTCTGCTGATACTCCTGCCCCTGCATTTCTTCCGGAAAAAGCAGTACCTGCAAAGTGTGATAGTGGCGATCCTGCTTGCATCTTCTGAGTTCCTGATTGATCTCTCCGGTCAGGCGCGCGGATACATGCCGATGCTCCTGTGCTGTTACCTCAGTTTTGAATGTCTGGATGCGTATCGCAAACACAATAAATCCTCGACCGCTCTGCTCTTTGGAATAACGGCACTCATCGCATTTTTGTGGCAACTCACTTTTGTAGAACTGTATCTGCCGCTTTTCCTCTGGTCCCTCTTTTTTCTGCATCATCGGTACAAAACGGCCGGTACATTGCTGCAGAAAATGGCTTTGCTTCATGCAATCCCACTACTGGGACTGGCCACATTGTACTGGGTGGATCTGCGGTTTCTGCAGATTGGGTGCCAGCGCGAGAGTCCGCTGTTGATTGTGATGATGCAGACCTTCATGTGGATCACAGGGACGACGCACGCAAAGCTGCTCACGGCTGTATGGC
>CAYRQG010000015.1:0-11436 GCA_964426345.1 uncultured Candidatus Peribacteria bacterium | reverse complement strand
CCTACATAGGTGCCATGGCACAGCACATGTTCCGATACGGCACAGTGCGGCAACAGGGCATGTTTGCAGCGACACTCGTCCTCTCCACACTGCTTCTCACATTCGTCACGACAGGAGCACTGGCACGGCATTTTCTCCCGCTCTGCGCACTGCTGCTCCTTCTTTTTACCTATGAGCTATCGCGGGCATGGAAGCGCAGCGTACGAGGACAATGGTGTATTGTCCTCTTACTGGCAATGTACTGCGCCGGGAACCTGTACGACACCGCACTGCTGCTGCAGCACGGACGTGGAGAAGCAGTACCGGTCCTCCAATACATAGCCGCGCACGATTCCAGCCCCACTATCCGTATTTTCACGAAGTATCCGCCACTCGTCACGAACCTGAGTGCATACTACTGGCCGGAAGTGACAAACGGATCTGCTCTGGTGATTGAAAGCCCGGACGACGCAAAAGCTGCACCCCCGCGGTGGTTTTTCATGGCAGAAGATCCGTATAAAACACTCGTACGAAATCCCGGGTTTTTGTTCGGAGATACACAGTACAACCGGATTTCCCTGCCAACCGACCCACAATCGTACTGGATTCTCTATGAACGGGCAGGTGGCGTAAACACTCAAAAATAGCCTAAATAAAGAAATTGAATGGCTTTACAGGATTTCCTGGGTTAGAGTATTGCAAAAATACACATTTTGTTGTATAATGATCTTAAACATACATACATACTTCCCCCTCTTCCTATGTCCCATGGACATCATCACAAGAGCCGTTACGCTCGTCTGGTCAGTGCCTTTGCAGCCTCTGCATTCGCCCTCCTGATCACTCTTACTTCCCAGCAGTTCTCTGCAAATGCTGCCTCCGGCGAAGCCGTCACTGGTGCTCTCACCATGACAAACTATCGCCCAATGACCAAGTGTCCGTACAAGCCAACAGATCGCGGTTATCGCACTCTTATCAAGGCCTGTACCACACGCAGTATTATTCAGGCTCAGTAATCCAACCACGCCTTTACGCAAAAGCGGTTACCCTCCGGGTGATCGCTTTTTGTTAGGGGCGACGAATATACACAAACGGCGCTTCCGTCATTACCTGGCTCCAACCGGGTGTCGCATCAATCGCAGGACAGGCAACGGTGCAGATGACTACCCAGGCCTCGGGGAGTAATCCGGGGGTGTACCGCACAATCGGCAACCGGCTTTCATACTGCCACTCATGTCCAAAGTTTCCGTAGATCATCACGGGGCTATGGATGTATTCACGGTAAACAAGATGACGCATGACGCGCCGCGCCGGGCTCGGCTGGTAATCCGGCGGGAGCAGGATGAGTGTTACGACAGAGAGAAGAATCGTAATGCCTGCAATGATGATTGGAGAGAGCTCGCGGTGACGAACAAGTGCAATAACGCCTGCAAGCGAGAGCGGCAAAAAGAGTGGCGCGTAGTACCCAAACGATGCAATGGAAACGTAGGCAGTCACCAGCATCAGGCTGAGCAACATTGCCCACTGCCGGTAGCGGATCATGCCATACAGACCGGCAATGCTCACCACAAAACTGCCACTGATGAGCCAGAGGAAGGAAACATCGTGCAGGCGTCCAAGTAGTGTTGCGCTCTGATCCCCGTGCAGAAGCAGGCTCCCAATCACCAGCGGATTTTGAAGCGTATACAGAGCGAGCAACGCGAGTGGGCCAACAAAAGCGACGAGCGATTGAAGGGTTGATGTGCGTTTGCGGAGAAGAAGCGTCCAGACAACCGGCGCGAAGAGCACAATCTGATACGCCGTGAAGAGCGAAATCAGCCACCAAAGGCCGATGATGCCTGCAGATTCTGCATCGTCATCACGCAGCAAAAGATACACAAACACCCACGCCTGCAGTGCAGTCACAGAAGCCATCATAATACTGCCGGCATGAAGGAGAAGAGCCAGGCTTCCAAGCCAACAGAGCGCAATACCTATCTGAACCCCGGGCTTCCTATTCCCGATCAATCGGACTGCAAGCAGTGCTGCATACACAAAAAGCAGTGCCAGCAGGAAGCGCAGAAAAAATTCCTGAAACAGAAATCCATCGAGCGCATGAAAGAGCAAACGCACCAAGGGCGGATGCGGGTACGGGATGCTCAGGAGATATTTCGCTTCATCGGTCCGGACATGGTGCAGACTCTGAAACGAGGCGAGCAGGAAAGCGTAGAGGACAAAGCCGGCGTGCAGTGCTATTCGGCGCATGGCAGAACGGTATCGCTATGGTAGAAGAGATGGAAACATTCCAGGGTATCGGTCCCGCGCTCAATCTCGCGATGCAAAATGCGCACTTCTTTGGCATTCACATCATCCACTATCATCGAAGAGAGTAGCCACCCCTGCGAATCGGCCGTGTGGCGCAGCGTCTCTTCGACATTGGCACGGATAGATGGATCAAGATAGAGCAACCGCAGACGCCATGCGCGGGGAGCAAGGAGCATGAGTGCAAGGAGCAACGTCGCCACAAAGATCCACCACTGCCACTTTTTCAGTGCGAGGATCAGTTGCTTGCACACAATCCTGATCAGCTGCCCAATAAACTGCACCTCCACCCAAATATTCAATTTGCTCTCGCCGTGTTTACGGAACGCAAAGTGGAGCGGGACTTCGGTAAGCTTGGTAGAAGCGGGCAGACACGACAGGACTTCCAGCAGAATCTTGAATCCCGTGGGACGCAGTTTCGGGGCGATGCGGTTATAGGATGCGCGGTTGAGCGCAAAGAATCCGCTCATTGGATCGGACGAATGCACCGGTGGCAATGATGATGCAAGCCAGGTGGCGGTCTTGCTGAGAATGCGGCGGCCCGTGACCCAGTCCCCCACACTTCCTCCTTCAATGTAGCGTGAAGCCACGGCAATATCGGCGCCGTTCATGATTGCATCGTAGAGCTTGATGATGAGGTGCGGGTCGTGCTGCAGATCGGCGTCCATCACCATCAGCACCTCGCCCTTCGCCATGGCAAATCCTTCTGTGACTGCAGAGGAAAGACCTCTGCGCCCGATGCGCCGGAGCACGCGGACGGTGGGATACTGCACCTTCAACTCTTCAGCCACTTTCCAGGTACTATCTGGCGAATCGTCGTCCACCACAATGATTTCATGGGACATAGTCAGCACCTTTTTCAACGCCGCAAACAATTCAGGCAAATTGGCAGCCTCTTTGTACGTTGGCAAAATAAGGGATAACACCCGTGAAGTATGAATTAAGAATTATGAATTATGAAGGGAAACTGCAAAAGACCCATAATTCGTAATTCGTAATTCCTGATTCAAAAAAACATGTTACACTCCGCGCAATGAAAATACTGGTAACAGGCTCATCGGGCACAATCGGCACCAGACTCTGCGAAAAGCTCCTGGCAGCAGGTCATTCTGTCGTGGGTGCGGATTGGGAACCGTGTCAGTGGAAAGAGGAGGTGGAAGCACTGCGGATTGATACTGATTTGCGCCACGCAGAGGAGCTCGAAAAGCTTCCAACCGATGTCGAACTGATTATCCACCTGGCCGCAAACGCCCGCGTGTACGAACTTGTCGAACACCCGGAGCGCGCGATGGATAACTTCCAGGACACTTTCAATGTGCTCGAATTCGCCCGCAAGAACGGCATCAGGAAACTGATGTTTGCCTCTTCCCGCGAAACCTACGGCAACATTCATCTCCCGGAGGGCCAGAAATACAGCGAAGACAAAGCACACTTCATGACCTGCGAAAGCCCGTATACCGCCAGCAAAATCGGAGGCGAGGCACTCTTTGAAGCCTACAAGCGCTGCTACAAAATGGAGACCATTATCTGGAGATTCAGCAATGTGTACGGCATGTACGACAACTCTGTGCGCGTGGTCCCACTCTACTTCCGCCAGGCCAAGAACAACGAGCCGATGAAAGTCTTTGGCCGCGATAAGTGCCTGGACTTCACCTACATTGATGACTGTGTGGCGGGCATCATGCTCGGCATTGAGAAATGGGACACCGCCAAGAACGATACCTACAACCTGGCCTACGGACAGGGCACAACGATTCTCCACCTGGCAGAACGCATGAAAGAATTGCTGGGAAGTTCATCGACCCTGGATATTGGTGAGGCACGTACGGGCGAAGTGACGCACTATATTGCCGATATTACAAAGGCCCAGACGAAGCTGGGATACAGCCCGCAGACGCCGTTTGATAGGGGGATTGAGAAGGCGGTGGAGTGGTATAAGGCCAACACCTGATTGCATTTACCAGAAAGAAAGAGCACTCTGCCAAACCGCTCTTTTACAGAACGGCAGGTATTCCGTTGTCTTTCACGGTGGAAGATAACGGCAGTGTCTGCACACTTAAAGGATGAAATCATGCAACTACCGCTGTGGATGCGACGCTTGTGGCGTCAAATGTTGATTGAAACCGGCAACACGTACGTATCGAAATCCGGGCAACTCACCAAGCGACACGGCTACCTGGAAATGAGCGACGAAAGAAGATTCATTACTCTGCCGCTCAATGAGACAGCGAATGTCGACTACTCCGTGGCAGAAATCACGGCCATGACTATTCAGTGTGCATGGTGCGCGAAACCCATTTTCGTTGGAGACTATGTAACGCTCTATGGGTACAGAGGCAACAGAGACTCCTTAGCACCTCACATCGTGATCTATGACGACAGCCCCCTGCAGGTCGTGGGATGTCTCCGTATGGCCTGTGCCGAAACCGGCGCAGATTACCAGGGCATGTGGCAACCTGATCCGGAAAATCCCGGGAAGGGCCATGTTCTTCGGATTCAAAGCCCCATCGAGATGCTCGCAGCCAACCCCGACATTGAATGCATTATGGTCTAACGATCCTTTGAGATGTACACAGAACCGCCAACAGCAGATGATTTTCTTCATCTGCTGTTTGCTTATATAACAACAAAAATGCTCCGAACAATCCGATCTTTCCGTTGAAGATATGTACTCAAAGTATACGTGTCATCTTACGACTTCTTCTCTTCATGATAGACCATATCCAGATTCACATCCCACAAATTCGATGAATCGGTTTTGCCTGCAATAATATTATCCACCGCCATCATGGCCGTAAGCATGCTGTGGTCTTGATTGTTGTAGCGGTGCATACCGTTGCGGCCGATCAGGAAGAAGTTCGGGAACGCAGAGACGTAATCGCGAACCACATGAAGCTGAGTATAACTGCCGATGTATGCCGGATACGCCTTTGGCATACGCAGCACGCAGGCATCGACCACGTCTTCTTTTTTGAGGAATCCGATCTTCTCCATTTCATGAATACCCAAATCAATCATCTCCTGATCCGGCTTGATCCAGAGATCCCCTCCTTCGTTCACGAAATATTCGAGTCCAATCCAGATATGTTTCTTGCGATCGGCAACCATGTAGGGGCTCCAGTTATTGAAGATTTGCACGCGGCCTACACGCACGCCTCCTTCCTGAATGTAAATCCAGTTATCGGGCACATCGGTGGCAATCTGCTTCTTTCCTTCCTGCACATGGAGCTTATTCAGGAGCAGTCCAACTGTCAGGAAATCGCGGTAGCTTAATCCTTCCGCCACCTCGACCACATCCTGCGGCGGGCGCGGATGCATCATGCCAATCAGGTGTTTGATGGGCATGGTGGAGAAAAAGTAATCACAGTGGATTTCTTCGGTCTTGCCGGTCTTCATATCTTCCACCGTGGCAGAAACCACTTTGCCATCTTTGTGATGCACACCAATCACACGCGTCTGCATGCGGACATCGGCGCCGACATCTTTTATCTGCGCGGTGACTGTTTCCCACATCTGGCCCGGTCCGAACTTCGGGTAGAAGAAACGGGTGATGAGACTGGTCTCGCGCTCTCCCTGTTTCTTTTTGAAATCGGAGGAAAGCAGATCCTTGATGGCATGGGCAACGGCACGCTTGAGGCTGAGTCCTTTCACGCGCTGCGCCCCCCAGTCGGCACGGATGGTACTGCAGGGAACGCCCCACACTTTCTCGGTATAGGCCTCGAAGAATGTGCGGTAGAGACGGTCACCAAAACGGTTTTTGTAGAAGGCATCAAGATACGTTTCATCTTTTACCGGAAACACCTGACGCTTGATGTAACTCATGCCAATCAGGAACGTATTCCAAAATCCCAGGCGCTGCGCCACGGAGACAGTGATGCCGATTGGATACGGAAAGAAGTGTTTGCGGTAGAAAATGCGGCTGAGGCGCGGGCGCTGGAGCATCACCTGATCCTCTTTTTCCGGATCGGGAGCAGGCACTTTTGTTTTCATGTGACTGCCCAGATATTCCATAATGGCCTCTGTGGCGAAATCGATGTCATGTCCTTTCTCGATGTCATCCGCAGCGGGTGCACCCTGGAGCGGCAAAATATTGAACCACCAGTCCATCACACGCTTCTCTTTGCTGAAGAAGCGATGACCGCCGATATCGATGCGGTTTCCTTTGTAGTTGTACGTCTGTGCAATTCCCCCAATCGCATCGGTCGCCTCGCACACAATCACCTTGATATCGGTACGGTTCAAGAGTTCGTACGCGGCAGTGAGGCCAGCGGGTCCTGCTCCGGCAATGAGGGCGACTTTGGGCATAGAAAAGCCAAAGCATCCTAGCAGAAGAGTCCTTTTGTACCAGATAAAACTCAGACGAAGATTCCCTTATTCCGTTACTGCATTACTTCCTCTCTTCTGCCGGAACACAAACGAATGCAGCAGGAAGTAATTCCAGAACATCACGGTACCAATGGCTGCTGCTTTCGAGAGATTGGAAATGATGGCAATGGCAATGGACGGGAAGAGGTACACGCCGACCGTAATGAAGAGTGCCGTAAATGCGACGTTGAGCACATAGGCCAGCGCATAGGCAAAGGCAAAGCGCAGTGCCTGGGTGCCGGCATTTCCTTTGCGGTGACGGAAGGCGAAGAACTTATTAATGAGGAACACAACCAGACTGGCAATCAGTGTGGAAAAAATGTTCGCAATGCGCGGATCCACTGCAAAAAACCAGGTGATGAAGTTGAGGAGCGAGAAATCGATAATTGCCCCGCTGCCGCCGGCCACGAGAAATTTCCACAATTGGGAAGCGTGCCGCTGGAAGAGAGCTTTGATCATAGGATTAGATGCTATTCCAGCCATCGTAGGTTTTCTTCAGTCCATCCCTGAGCGGTGTCCAGGTCATGGATTGCAGCACCGGATGCATGGGAAGAACAGGGATGGTGCGCTCGCCCACTGTCTTATTGGTTTCAAAAGTGACAGGCAGACCGGGCCGCAGGAGATCGCGGATTTCTTCGGCTACTTCTTTCACACTCACTACATGATTGGTGGTGATGTACTGCACACCCTGCGCTTCTGCATCAATCAAACGGACGAGTGCCTGGATCAGATCTTCAATATAGAGAAACGCACGTTCCTGTGTTCCATCGCCCCAGACCGCAAGCTGGTCTTTTGCATCGCGCGCCTGGACCATGAGCGCGGGAATGAGGTTGGCATCTTCCTTGAACGTATCGCGCGGACCGTAGACTCCCACAGGACGGAGAATGAGGAGTGGGAATCCCCGCTGATGGCGGGCAGTGAGCCAGAGCGTGCAGCAGAGCGCCTTTCCCAGCACATAACCGTCCACTTTTTCCGATTGGGCAATGGCGATGGGATCGAGCGAAGGCGGCACATTGGCGGTGCTGAAATACACAACCGGCACTTTTGATTCGCACTCACGCATGGCATCCAGCAGTGCAAGCGTCATACGCACGTTATCGTTCATCACATCGCTCGGACGCTTCTGGTGGTATTCGGAATTGCGGCGGCTGGCAGCCAGATGAAAAATATAATCCACGCCGCGCACGAGTTCTGTGCAGTAATCAGGATCGCGCAAATCGCCCTCCAGCCATTCCACCTCCGCCCGGCGCGAGGAAAGTGCGCGGTAATTTTCGGCGCGGATGGGAACACGGACGCGGGCACCCTGATCCAGCAGATATTCCACCAGGAAGCTCCCGACAAAGCCTGTGCCGCCGGTGACGAGGACGATCCGTCCTTTCCAGGAAATTGCCATACGCTTCGAGCGTAGCAGATACTTGTTATCTGTTACCAGTTATCGGATGCGTTATGAGTTATGAGTGAACAGTTATGAGTTATGAGAGATAGAATTTTTTCTTATTTGACCACCCCCCCCGAACCCTACCCATAACTCATAACTCATATTCTCATAACTCGTATGTAGACTGGCAACAGCCACCTCCGAGCCCTATACTCCCCCCATGTCAGAAACCCCCACAAGCATCTGCATCGTCGGCCTTGGATACGTTGGCCTGCCGCTCGCGCATGCGTTTGCAAAGAAAGGCTACGCGGTCTACGGATTCGATATCAGCAGCCGGCGTATTGAGGAACTGAGAAGCGGTCACGATCGTACATTGGAATTGAGCGAGCATCAGCTGAAAGAAGCGGTCATTCACTTTAGCGATAACCCGGAGATTATTGAGAAAGCCGACTATGTGATTATGGCACTCCCCACTCCGGTGGATGATGACAACAATCCGGATATGACCATTCTTCTGGCTGCCACAAAAACCGTGGGTCAGCATCTGAAGGAAGGAGCGACGGTGGTGTATGAATCGACTGTGTATCCGGGCGTGACCGAAGAACTCTGCGGCCCCATTCTGGAACAGGAATCCGGCATGATCTGGAAAGAAGGATTCCACCTGGCCTACTCTCCCGAGCGCATCAACCCGGGTGACAAAAAACACACCGTAGAAACAATTGTGAAAATCGTCTCCGGTGATGACGATGTAACACTCGATGCAGTTGCCGACCTCTATGGATCGGTCGTGAAAGCGGGTATCCACCGCGCACCGAATATCAAAGCGGCAGAGATGGCCAAGGCAATTGAGAATGCCCAGCGCGATTTGAACATTGCCTACATGAATGAAATTGCAATGATGTGTGTGAAACTCGGACTCAAATCGAGTGATGTGTTTGCTGCAGCAGGCACCAAATGGAACTTCCTTCCCTTCCGCCCCGGACTCGTCGGCGGACACTGTATTGGGGTCGATCCGTATTATCTGGTGGAGAAGGCAAAACAGATGGGCATGACCACACACGTGATCAGTGCCGGTCGTATGATCAATGACGGCATGAGCAAATTTGTGGCGAACCAGGTGCTGGCCTCCATGAAGACTCCTCCATCGGATGCACGCGTGCTTGTGCTGGGACTCACCTTCAAGGAAGACGTGCCCGACACCCGTAACAGCAAAGTACACGACGTCATCGCCACGCTCGAAAAAGAAGGTGTGACGGTAGAATCACATGATCCGTTCCTCACAGACGCGGAGATCGTCGACATGAATCACATTCCGGGATCACTGGAAAAAGGCCCATACGATGCCGTCCTGCTCCTCGTCTCTCATGAGGCCTACCGCACGCTCCCCCTCCAGACAATTCTCGATGCCACAAAACCAAATGGCAGCATCTACGATTTGAAATCCTGTCTGGATAGCAAGGCAGTGGAAGAAGCAGGCCGCACATACCTCTCTCTGTAAACATGACATCGCGAATACGGTACTACTGGCCGCTCGCAGTGCTCCTGGCGGCCCTTGCAGGCATTCTGTTTCTGACACTGCGTCCATATGGAGGCAATGTGTCTGCACTTTTTCACCTGGATCAGCACACACAGGAAACCTACGGCGTCACGCCGCACTTTGTCGTACTTACCATCCCCGGTTACGACGGAGAGCAGTACTACGAAATCGCCCGCATGATGCCCAAAGTCTTCCAGCCGGGACGATGGCCGGAAATGGCGGCAACCCCCACCCTCGCCTATTCCTTCCAGCGCTTCTTGCTGCCGCTGACTGCGTACGTTTTTTCCGCGGGACAGGAACGCTTTCTGCCACTCACATTTTTACTCATTCAAATCCTGAGTCTGCTCTGGACGTGCGGAGTGGTGGTGTGGGCATTCCCACGTAAATGGTTCTACGGTCTTGCTCTCGCACTGAGTCCGGCTGCGTTACTGGGGCTGCATTTCTCTCTGGCAGAACCGCTCACGCTCGCACTCCTCACCACCTTCCTCGTGCGCTTTATAGAACGCACCAAACTGCACACGCTCGATATCCTTCTGCTGTCACTCTTTGTCCTCACACGCGAAGTGAATATCCTCTTCATTGGCGCACTCTTCCTGTACTGCGTCTGGAAAAAGAGATGGCAGGACTGTTTCCTGCTGATTATTCCCGGCGCAACTTTCATTGCACTGCACACGCTGATTTACGGCATCTTCAATGAAATTCCATTCCTCTGGAGTACGGATAAACATGCATTCCCGCTGAGCGCCATTGTTGATGTCCTGCGCGGAGCGAAGGGATACAACAACTTAACCCTGTCCTCGATCGCCCTCTTCCTGGGATTTGTCCTCCCGGCAGCCCTCTGGTCGGTATGGAATCTCTGGAAGAAAAACATGACATCGTTCCTGCCACTCTTCTCCGTGATCTTTTTTGGCCTGATGTGCCTGATGCCCGATCACATCTGGGGATCAATCACATCCATCGGCCGCGTCATCACACCGATTTATCCGCTCTTCCTGCTTCAGGCCGCAGAACGTGATACGCTGGTTGCCCGCGTCCTTACTGCCTCTGTAATGGCACTGGGTCTGGGCATCAGCCTCGCTCTCGCCCTCGGTACGCATCCATTCATGCTCTCATGACCAACGAACTCAGCATTATTGTGCCCGTCTATAACGAAGAGCGAACGCTCACGACCATCATGCAGGCTATTGTGAGCGCCTGCCCGGACGCACAGATTGTGTATGTGGATGACGGATCGAAAGACGGCTCACTTGCCCTGCTGCGCACACACGCCCGTCCGGACGATCTCGTGCTCACCAAAGAAAACGGTGGCAAGGGATCGGCTATTCGCCTGGGCCTCAAGCACGCACACGGCACCTACACCGTCATTCAGGATGCGGATCTGGAATACGATCCCAAGGAGATTGACCTGCTCGTGGAGAAAGCAAAATCAATGCCGGGCGCCGTCGTGTTTGGCTCCCGCTTCTATCATGGAAAAACCCCGCACATTTACTGGCGGTTTCTGATGGGCAACAAGACAATCACGGCACTGCTCAACATCCTCTTTTTCACACATCTCACCGACAGTTACACCTGCTACAAGCTGCTCCCCACCCCGCTCTTCCAGCGACTGAACCTGCAGAGCAACGGCTTTGAACTGGAAGCAGAAATTGCCGCCAAGTGCTTAAAGAGTGGTGTCACTATTACCGAAGTCCCCGTGAGCTACCACCCGCGCAGCATTGAAGAAGGAAAGAAAATCAACGGAAAAGACGCCGTGAAAGGAGCATGGATGATGCTGAAGGTGAGGCTGGGGTTGATGAGCTGATGCCTCCCGCCTGCCAACCGAGTTATGAGTTATGGGTTATGAGTTATGAGGCACGACGAGTAACGGATTAACCGA
>CAYRQG010000014.1:8551-13961 GCA_964426345.1 uncultured Candidatus Peribacteria bacterium | reverse complement strand
CGCCCGGGCATAGGACGCCCCAGGGCCTGCATCATGGCATCGAAGGTCTTCCTACCCATAATCACCGTCTTCCCGCGTGTATACGCCCTAAAATGAGCTAATTCAGCCGGCAAATCCCATGGCATCCAGTTATCTTTGCCAATCACGTTATTGTCCGATGCTGCGGCAACGAGGCTGATAATCATGCAATCAGCTTAATCTGTGTTATTCGGGAAAAGAAGGTATAGAATTATGTACTCAGCAACGGTTTGTTGGGGATTGCTCTTCGAAAGCAGCGGCATAGGCCCTGTAGGAATGCTAGCGAAAGGACGAATCATGGGAACGGTATGGATGGTCATTTTTGTGATGAACGCAGCAACAAACGAAGCGCCATCGCTCAAGGAAATCGTCAGCATCAAGACAGAGGAGAAAACGGAAACCATTGAAGTGGTCTTCCATCCAGGAAAGGGATCAGGAGCAAAGGCCGCCGCATATGCGCTGGGTTTCAGTGGATTACGCGGCAGAATCGACCCTAGCAAAACGGACCCGAAAAAGTTCCGATCGTGGGAAAAAACTCCAACATCCTGCGAGGTGAAACCAGGAAAAGACAAAGAATCGTTTGTGGTGATCATCGATTGCATAGAAGGAAATTCCGTCTTTGCGGGGATCTTTGTGAAAAAGATCGGTCCCCTTGCATACGAAGATGACAATCTCCTCTTTCCGATGGAACTTGAAATAACGGTTTCAAACGACGCATCATTCGATGCAGCCGCAATCTCGGCCAAGCTCTGGTATTCGTACGCGGTGATGACTTTTGAAGAAGAATGGATTCTCTTTCACAAAGAACGACCACTGGAATCGCCTTTCAAAAAGGGAATGGTCCCCATCGAAAAGACGAGTTTGAGTAAACGGACTTTCCGCATCCCACGCGACCGCAGCGTCCCGTACCCGTTGAAAAAATAAGCCGCCTTGCCCCCGAAGAGCAACACCCGTTACATGATGTAGCGGGTTTTGCCATTCCTAAAAGCTGAAAGCTAGAAGCTGAAACCTACACCGCAATCGGCGCCTTAATCGCCGGATAGGGATCGTAGTTTTCGAAACTGATATCGTCGAAGGTGAAGTCGTTGATATTGGTAATGGCAGGATTCAACTTCAGAGTCGGCAATGGTTTTGGTTCACGACTCAGTTGTTCATTGGCCTGATCCAGGTGATTGCTATAGAGATGCAAATCGCCAAATGTGTGAATGAAATCCCCTACCTGCAGCCCGCAGACCTGGGCGATCATATGTGTAAGCAATGAGTACGATGCAATGTTAAATGGTACCCCCAAAAATGAATCCGCACTGCGCTGATACAGCTGGCAGCTAAGCTTTCCATCGGCTACGTAGAACTGGAAGAGTGTATGACACAGAGGAGGTGCCGTTTGCGTGTGTCCATAGACATCGGACACATTCCACGCAGAGACCAGAATACGACGGGAATCCGGGTTCTTTTTAATCTGTTCGATAGCCGCAGCAATCTGATCAAACGTCTCTCCATTTGGCCCCGTCCATCGCCTCCACTGCTTCCCATACACCGGCCCCAGATTGCCCCACTCGGCGGCAAATGCAGCACCGTCTTTAATGCGCTGGATGAAGACCTTTTTCTCAGCTATCCACTCTTCCGAATACATAGGGAACTTCTCGGTGAGCTTGTTCGCAATCAGGTAATCCTGGAACGGCCATTCATCCCAAATATGCACGTCGTTATCGGCAAGGTATTTAATGTTTATGTCCCCTTTCAGGAACCACAAAAGCTCATGCACAATCGACTTCACCGCCATTTTCTTGGTTGTGAGCAATGGGAAGCCTTCCGCCAGATTAATACGCATCTGATAGCCAAAAAGGCTGATCGTTCCCACCCCCGTCCGGTCATTTTTCTTGTGCCCGTTCTGGAGAATATGCCGGAGAAGATCGTGATATTGCTGCATAGTGTCATCCTGAGCTCGTCGAAGGATGCATCAGGGGAAGAGATACTACAGTTCCCACAAAACCACGTCACGAACAATTGCCCGGATCGTTCAATTTTGGTATACTGAAAAGAAACATTTCCCCACACAAACATATGGAAGATCCAAAACTGGAAGAGCAATTGGCAGCAATCGATAATGAACTAAGCGATGCTGTGCTCGAAGGCAACGAGCGGATGATTCGTACATTGCAGAATCAGCGTTCAAAGATTCAAAACATCCTTCTTGGAAACGACATTCTTGCCTAAAATAGCTCAAAAAAGAGAGGCAAGCGGTTGCAGGAGAGAAGGGAGCAAGTAGAATGTATGCATGAAAATCCTCGCAGAATTCCGCGAATTTGCAGTCAAAGGCAACGCCATGGATCTGGCAATTGGTGTGGTGATTGGTGCTGCGTTCCAAAAAATTGTCGATTCACTTGTGAATGACATCATCATGCCACCACTCGGGGCAATTACCGGAAAAGTTGATTTCCGCGATCTCTTCATCAACCTCTCCTCCACTCCAGTACTCTCGATTGCCGATGCAAAAACAAAAGGAGTGCCCACCTGGAATTACGGACTCTTTGTGAATCAGATCGTGAATTTTCTGATAGTTGCATTTGCGCTGTTTATGGTTGTAAAGGCGATGAATAAATTGCGGAGATTGCAGGAAAAATTGGATGCGAAGAAGATTGAGAAGAAGTAAAAATATCGCACATGTAAAAATCCAGAGACCCATAATGCGTGTGCACTATGAGCCCCTGGGGATGTGTAAACCTACTGTGGCTTACGGGGGGTTTGGCCTTCAGGCGCAACTAGGTACGAATCGTGAAAGTACCATTGCGCGCCGTAATGATGGTGGCGTGATGACTTCTGGTCGCCGCATTTTCGGCAGTCAGCACATGAGTCGGGGTCGTCGCACTTGCGGTCTTCGCGAAGGCAGCGACGGCATTTCCTGGGTCGACGGCGGTAGTCGCGTCAAACGTCTTGATGTCCGGGGCAATTGCGACGGCCGGGGTATCAGGGACGACGAACGCGGTTGCCGTGTCAGGCGGAGTCTTGGCGGTTTCACCGAAAGTTCCATGAGTCGCGAGCACCGCGAGCAGGGCCAGGCAACTGAATCGGATGAGCACACCAAGGGGTCGAAATTTCTTCATGATCAACACACTCCAACTAAGAAAAGCGAAACATGTTTGTTCTGCACAGATTTTTACAACTTCTAGAGAGTCATAAGCCACTATGCACTGGGCCCCAGTTAACTCCAACAATCATTGTTGGAATTCACTAGGGAGAATGCACAAAAATCGTTGCTGTCCAAAGATCAAGATTGCAGCCAAATCTATACCCTCTCAAAACCAAGTCAAGAATATGTATGTATCGGTACACAAAAACGCAGTTACAAAAATGGCGACCTCACGCTTGTGAAGCCGCCATTTTGATGTACAAAAAAATTACTCAGCGTCGATAGAGCTGTCCATACCTACAGAAGCTGCTGCGGACATTGTCATGCCGTCATCCATCATAGCGCTGGATGTCTCATCCATCATTGCAGAGCTTGTATCCATCATGGCGGAAGAATCGTCCATCATGGCACTGCTGGAGCTGTCTGTATCTGTTGTGACAGAAGCGGTGTTGTTGCTGCAGGCAACGAGAGCAAGAAGGGAAACCGAAACGGCTCCGAGGAGAACTTTGTTCATACAAAATGAGGAGAAAAGTAAAAAAGAGTCGCCACTATAGCACGTGATTTGCTGCTGAAAAGAGAAAACGCTTTAACGGCGCCAACCTTTCCCCATCCCCGCATACCGCCAGGCCATTTCAAAAATCTGCCGCTGGGTTTCTGCCACTTCTTTGCTTTCAATAATCACTCCAAACATATCGCTATTGCCACGCAGTCCGGAATCAAACGAACAGATAGCCACTTTGTGATCGTACACGTTGATCTCATTGGTGAAATCAAAGTCTTTCACGGGCACCAGACGAATCTCGCGGATTTTTGCTTTATCTTCTCCGTGTACCGCTTTGCCGGTTGCGTCATCGGGAGCAATGCCCCGCAGGTGAATCCCCCGCTTCACACGTTCGTCCACATATTCACTGTCGTATGCGGGCCAGAATTTGCGGACAACTGCGGAGTTGGCAAAGTTCAGGAGTTCGCTTTTCGCTGTAAGCGTGTCTTCGTACACTTTCCGTACGCCTTCCCATCCTTCAAAAAACCGGACACGCGGCTGACGGAAATGTGCACCCTGCAGCGAACGGAGTTCGGGGAGTGCACGTTCCAGTGCCTGCGCATTTTTCTGCACTTCAAGCGAGAGATATTCCGGAGCCACAGGAGCGTACCACTTCCCGCGCATTTTCTTCACATGTGTGAAGAGTCCGCGATGCACGAGTGCTTCCAGCGAGTTGTACGCAGTAATGCGATTGAGCTCTGCAGCCTTTGCGTAGTCCGATGCAGGTGCAGATCCAATCTGCAATCCTGCCAGGTACAGTGCTGATTCTTTATCATCGAGTCCAACCGACTGGAGAACGGGAAGAAGATCTTTTGCCATAGTATTTTGAGTGTATCAACTTGTTACATTTTTGAACAACAAAAAAATATACACAGCAATAGAGTGAAAGTGTGCATTCCATAGATCGTCTATTTTGAGCGATAAAATGCAATATATGTTCTGTTGTAAAAATAATGAACTGAACAAAAAAACCACGCTTTTGCGCGTTGCAGAGAGGCTCAGGAAACACGTACAAAGAGCACATTCATCTGCTTCCCTATTTCCCCTATGACTGCAAACGATGTCATCGCGATGGCCAAAAAACACAAGGCTACCGTTCTCGATCTCACATTCGTCGATGTGCCCGGCACATTGCAACACACCTCAAAACCCATCCACGAACTCGAAGATGTTCTGCGCGATGGCGCCGGGTTCGATGGCTCCAGCATCCGCGGATTCCAGCAAATTGAAGAGTCCGACATGCTCCTCATCCCCGATCCGGATACGGCAATTATGGACCCATTCACCGTGGAACCCACACTCTCGATTCTGTGTGATGTCCGCGAACCGGGAAAGAAAGATTTTTACCTCCGCAGTCCGCGCACGATTGCACGCAACGCACTCGCGTACCTGAAAAAGACCGGACTGGCAGATAAAGCCTACTTTGGACCTGAGGCTGAATTCTTCATCTTCGATCACGTGAGCTACAACTGCTCCAACCACATGGCGCACTACGAAGTGGATTCCGAAGAAGCCACCTGGAACTGCGGCGAAGGAGACTGTGAAAGCCCAAACCTCGGCTATTCAATTCGCCACAAGGAAGGCTACTTCCCCGGTGCCCCCACCGATAAGCACCAGGACATCCGCGCCGCGATGGTGATGGAAATGGAGAAGGCCGGTATCCGCATTGAAACCTTCCACCACGAAGTGGCCACAGGCGGACAGGCGGAAATCGACATGAG
>CAYRQG010000014.1:5277-8541 GCA_964426345.1 uncultured Candidatus Peribacteria bacterium | reverse complement strand
TTGGTGATGGCCGATGCTCTCATGCGCTACAAGTACATTGCCCGCAACGTGGCCGCTCAGTTTGGTAAGAGCGTGACCTTCATGCCAAAGCCGCTCTTTGGCGATAACGGTTCTGGTATGCATACGCACCAGAGTTTGTGGAAAGCAGGAAAGCCGCTCTTTGCCGGCAAGGAATACGCAGGCCTCAGCAAGATGGCGCTCTATTACATGGGTGGCATTCTGAAGCACGCACAGGCTCTGTGTGCACTCTGTAACCCAACCACCAACAGCTACAAGAGACTCGTGCCGGGCTTCGAGGCACCGGTGAACTTTATCTATTCCGCCCGCAACCGCAGTGCCGCCATTCGTATCCCGATGTATTCGGAAAACCCGAAGGCCAAGCGTATCGAATTCCGCTCCCCAGACCCTGCAGCAAACCCCTACATCGCCTTTGCTGCCATGCTGCTTGCCGGACTGGATGGCATTAAACACAAAATCGAACCGGGCAAACCGACCGATGAAAACCTGTATTCCATGGACCCATCCAAGCTCGCAAAAATTCCTCATGCTCCTGAAGATCTGACAGGCGCTTTGAATGCGCTCGAGAAAGATCACGCGTTCCTGCTGGAAGGAGGTGTCTTCACCAAAGAATTTTTGATGGACTTTATTGAAGGCAAGCGCGCCGAAGTAAGCGCCGAAAGAATGCGCCCGACGCCCCATGAATTCTTCAAATACTACGACGTCTAAATCTCAATCTCATCCCTCAATCTCCTTCCCTCATCATCCATGATCAACTCAGGATCAACAGCCTTCGTCTTAATAAGTTCTGCCTTAGTGGCAATCATGACCCCCGGTCTCGCCTTCTTCTACGGCGGACTCGTGAAGCGCAAAAACGTGCTCACCATCATGATGCAGAGCTTTATTTCCATGGGAGTCGTCGCCGTGCTCTGGGCACTCTTTGGCTTCTCGCTCGCGTTTGGCACAGACATCAACGGCATGATTGGCGGTATGGACTTTGTCATGATGAAAAATGTGGGACTGGAACCCTCGACCGTGTACGGAACCGAGATCCCCTTCCTCGCCTTCTTCGTCTTCCAGATGATGTTTGCCATCATCACCCCGGCACTCATTACAGGAGCATTTGCGGAGCGCATGAACTTCAAGAGTTACATGGTGTTCCTGGTTCTCTGGAGCATTCTGATTTACGCCCCACTTGCACACTGGGTGTGGGGAGGCGGATTTATTTTCAAGATGGGCGCACTCGATTTTGCCGGAGGAACTGTGGTGCACATCAGCGCCGGTATGGCCGCTCTCGCTTCTGTGTTTGTACTGGGTAAGCGCAAGAACAAAGAACAGCTGCCACACAATATTCCCTACGTCGCACTGGGCGCAGCACTCCTCTGGTTTGGTTGGTACGGATTCAATGCAGGAAGCGCACTCAACTCTTCTACGGGTCAGTCTGCTGCAGCGTTTGTGAATACCGATCTTGCAGCCTCTATGGCGATGGTGACCTGGCTCTTCCTCTCGTGGATTATTGATAAGCGTCCGAGCATGGTAGGCGCATTGATTGGAGCGGTTGCAGGTCTTGTGGCAATCACTCCCGCCGCGGGATACGTCACCCCGATGGCATCATTGATTATTGGAATCGCCGCGGCTGTCGGATGTTTCTATGCCATGAAATTCCGCGCGTGGATGGAATGGGATGACGCGCTGGATGTATGGGGCTGTCATGGTGTGGGAGGAATTATCGGATCCATTCTGACGGGTGTCTTTGCCTCAAAAGCAATCGGCGGATTCGATGGACTCCTGGAAGGAAACACGCATCAGTTCGTGGCAAACCTGCAGGCAACGTTGATCTCTGCCGCGTTCGCATTCGTTGCCACTTATGTCCTGCTGATGATTATTAAGATGTTCATGAATATGACTGTGGATCTAAAGGAGGAACAAGACAGCCTGGACCGGGCCCTCCACGGAGAAGAGGCGTACGACTTCTAAGCCATCGAAGGATGGATGAAACACCCCGTTGTTGCAGATGACAGCGGGGTGTTTTTGCTATTGACTGATGCATACAATAGTATACATTACACTCAACAAGCTTAGAGCTGTCCCTCATGGCCCTGTAGGTCGATAGCTGTGCTTGGAGCCGATAGTCCCCTTTGGGAATTATCGGCTTTATTTTTTCATCCCGCTTTTCTTCGGCACCGCTTTATCACTGCGCCCCATAATGATGGATGACGGACACTCTTTCTTGAACACACAATTCCCGCACTGCCGATTGCGCGCCGTACAGATCGCGCGCCCGTGGCTGATGAGAAGTGTTGTGACAAGCCGCCACTTCTTCTGCGGCGCCTGTTCCATCAAATCCAATTCAATGCGCTTTGGATCGGAGTATTTGCTGAGCCCGATTCTCTGTGCGAGACGCTGCACATGGGTATCAACGGCGATGCCAAGGTTTTTATCGAACACAGCAGAAAGAATCACCGATGCCGTTTTGCGACCGACTCCCGGGAGTTCCAGTAACTCCTCCATGGTATCTGGAACCTGACCCTTATGTTTCTCGATGATCATGGCACACATCCCGCGAATCGATTTTGCTTTCATGCGAAATGTCCCGCAGGAATGAATATCATTCTCCAGTTCTTCAACCGGCACATTCAGATAATCCTGCGGCGTTTTGTATTTGGGATACAGAATAGTTTCTGTGACGATATTCACCCGCGCATCCGTGCACTGCGCACTCAAAATCACTGCCACCAGAAGATCGACTGGCGTTCTGTAATGCAAAAAGGTTTTTGGAGGCGTGTAGATTTTTCCGAGCTTCGTGAGGACTGTTGCCATTGGGATACCATCTTCTCGTCGCATAGAATCATGAATAACGAATCATGAATTATGGTAGACCATATCCCCCATAATTCGTAATTCATACTTCATAATTCTTCCCATTTTTTCCCTAGCACTCACCCCAACCCTCACCCTATAGTGTGCGCCTATGCTTCCCGCGCTGACAGTTTTCGATACAGAAACAACCGGTCTCGATCCCAAAAAAGGACATAGGATTGTCGAAATTGCCGGCGTACGCATTGAGAACGGCATCATTCTGGAAGAACGAACCTTCAGCAGTTTTGTGAATCCCGAGCGCGATATTCCACTAGAAGCACAGCGCATCAATCACATCAGTAACGACGACGTCAAAGATGCGCCAAGTATCATGACGGTGCTCCCGGAATTCCTGGAATTCAGCAAAGGATCAGTGCTCTTCGCACACAACGCAGCCTTCGATAAAGG
>CAYRQG010000014.1:0-5267 GCA_964426345.1 uncultured Candidatus Peribacteria bacterium | reverse complement strand
CTTCCTGGAAAACGAAAAAGACTTCTGCTGGGGCTACGTGGAACTGCCGGAAATTTTCTGCAGTATGAAACTCAGTCAGAGTCTGTTTCCCACGCAATTCCGCCACAACCTCGACATCCTGAGCCAGCGCTTCGAAGTGCCGTTTGAAGGAGGTCGCCACCGCGCCCTGCCGGATGTGCTCCAGACTGCAAAGATTCTCATTAAAATGCTGAATCACGGCAAAATCTCTTCGATGGATGAATTGCGCAAACGTGCAGGATTGCAGGCAATTGCCATGCAAAGATAAAAAGAATCGGCTAGAATCGGCCATACATGGCCAATCTTCCCATCGTCACCGGCGCCGATACTCCCATTCTTCGAACGAAAACCAAGAAGGTGACCAAGGTCACAAAGGATATTTTGAAGCTGCTGAAAGACATGCAGGATACGACTGTTGCTGCCGATGGCCTGGGACTCGCAGCCCCGCAGGTGAATCATACGGAGCGCGTCTGCATTGTGCGCATGGGAAAGAAGCTGACGCCACTCATTAATCCCGAGATTCTTTTTAAGAGTACCGATATCGAATTTGCAGAAGAGGGATGCCTGAGCCTCCCCGATCTCTGGATGCAGGTTCCCCGCTCGGTCTCAATCGTTGTGCAGTACATGGATATAAAAGGCGCACAGCAGGAACGGATGCTGGAAGGAATTGATGCGCGCGTCGTGCAGCACGAAGTGGATCACCTGGAAGGGAAATTGATTGTGGATTATCCGCAGACGGGCAAGGCACTCTAATTTCTATTATTCCTGTGGCTGATGAATGGGATGTTTTCTTGTAAGAATGCGACGCATCATGTCGTATGCCTCAGTTCTACGCCAACGAACACTGGCTTCTTTTCTATTCAAAATACGTGCAATTGCTGCAGTGTCATGCCCCTCCATTTGTAAGCGCAATACCGATGCAAATTTCTCATCAAGCTGATTCAAACAAAACTGTACTTCTGCATTATTAACCGATGCAATAAGAGGATCATCAATTTCCGCAGGTGAATCCAAAGCAGAATCAGGGTCCACATTCCCCGCAGATGAGAACAGATATTCTGTCACTTTCCGTCTTTTTTGTTTGCGTAAATAATCTAAGCAGACATTTCTCACAATACGCCCAAACCACCCTTTAAATGACTGCTGATAATCAAAGTTATCGGCCTGTAGCGCCTTCATCCATGCTTCTTGGACTAAATCCTCGGCTTCATGAATATCTCTTACGAATTGAGATGCAATATAGAGAGGGAATGAGCCACAGGCATGCACCAAGCGTTGAAAGGCATCTTGATCACCCGTATTTTTATAGAGAAAATAATCACGCGATTCAGTGCGAGCGATGACTATAGAATCAATGGAATCAAAATTCCCAGGAACAGATGTTTCTTCTGTGGGTAATTCTGCCACTCCTGCATCGAGAAGTGCTTCCATAAGTATTACCAATAGATAATCACTCCATTTGTCAAATTACAAGAGCATCTGTGGATGATTTCCATTTGCCGATCCACGCCTTTTTCCGCTAGTCTTTGCAGGAAATGGCAGAGCTAGAAGTCATCATCGGCCTGGAAGTGCACGCGCAGATGAACACGAAAACGAAGATGTTCTGTGGGTGCGATAACGATGCCTTTGGAAAAGAGCCAAACACCACTGTCTGTCCGGTGTGTATGGGTCACCCTGGAACGCTTCCTGTGCCCAATGCTGAAGCTGTAGCCAAAGCAGTGAAGGCATCACTCGCGATTGAATGCACGATTGCTCCTGATTGCCACTTCGATCGCAAACACTACTTCTACCCGGATCTCCCGTTTGGGTACCAGATTTCCCAGTACGATTACCCACTCGGAAAAGGAGGAGCAGTGCACTACGATTTGCGCGATGCGAGCGGCAAAAAGACCGCCGAGAAAGTATGTGGCATTACACGCCTGCACATGGAGAACGATGCCGGAAAGCTGAGCCACTACGGAAATACAACACTCTGCGATTACAACCGCGCCGGTACTCCACTCATGGAAATTGTGACGGAGCCGGATTTGCGAAACGCCGATGAAGCAGTCGCTTTTACCCAGGAACTCCGCCGCATTCTGATTGCGGTAAATGCATCGGAAGCCGATATGTTTAAGGGAATGATGCGCTTTGATGCGTCTATTTCCCTGCGCGAAAAAGGAACAACCAAACTCAACCCGCGTAGCGAAATCAAGAACCTGAACTCATTCAAAGCACTCGAAAAAGCGTTGCAGTATGAGGAAAAGAGACTGCGCGATCTGTGGAGTGAAACAGGCGGGCCGCTAAAGGGAAACATTACTGTCGGCTGGATGGACGATGCAGAAAAGACGCGCATGCTCCGCGACAAAGAAGACGCACAGGACTACCGCTACTTCCCGGAGCCCGATATCCCGCCACTGCACTTTGAAGCAGCCGATGTTGCCACTGTAAAAGCCTCCCTCCCCGCTCTGCCCCGCACACAGCGCGAGAATTATGTGAAGCTGGGACTGGAAGAAGCGCAGGCCCTGCAACTCACCGATGACACACTGCTTGGTTCTATTTTCGATGCCGTCTTCAAGCAGACAAACGACGTAAAACGCACCTCGGGTATTGTGCTCACGCAGTTGCTTGGATTCCTGAAGGCAGAAGAGAAAGCAGTAAGCGATGGCCCGAACGCCGATGCGATTCTGGAATTGGTGAGCGCGATTGATGCCGGAACCATCAGCGGAAATGCCGGCAAAGAAGTGCTCGCCACCATGATTAAAACCGGAAAGAACGCCTCGACCATTATTGAAGAGGGCGGCATGAAACAGATTTCTGACGATGGCGCTTTGGCTGAGATTGTCGAGAAAGCGATCGCTGCCAATGAAGCCTCGGTTGCTGCCTACAAAGCCGGAAAAGCTGCAGCGCTGGGTGCAATTGTGGGATGGATTATGAAAGAAACAAAAGGCCAGGCGAACCCGGGGAAAATTAATGAACTCTTGAGAAAATCTTTAGGTTAATCGTATTCGTAGTATGAATATGAGTTTGAATCCGGATCTTCAAGACATTATTGGCGAAAAGCTGGAACAGGCTTTGGCAGCAAGAGGTGACAATAGAGAAGGAGCATTTGGCGGTGTAACCGGTGCGGACGCTGTACGGGTTACAACTGTAAAAGAACTCTGCAAATTACTCCATATATATGACATTCCTATAGACGAGATTGCGCCTACATCCCAGGATTTTTCATTCATGGATGCACACAGGGCCGACTATCTTGCAAGTACGTGGAATAGAATACTTACAGACGAATCCGAAAAACTGGGAATTCGTGTCATGAAACAGGTAATATGACTGGCATGTTGCACATAGAAAGGTTACTAAACGATCAACCGGAAAATGCTCCCGCTGTTGCAAAGCAAGAACCTATCATCAGTCCCATTGTTGATGTGCGCGAGGAGATGGTACTGGCAGCAGATATCGTCAGTCATAGAATCCGTCAGCGTATGCAAAGCCAACACTACGCATTTAATGTGTTTGAAATACTGGAACCAAGGGATTTATAAGCTATTCTCTGTATACTCCTATTTTTCCCATATTTTTTTATGAAGAAGACACTCCTTCTTGCGGGTCTCGCACTCGCTCTTGCAGCCTGTACGCCACAGACAAACAAAGTTGATGATTCCACTTCCTCCGCCCCCTCCATGGGCAAGCGCGCCGCTATGCAGTGGGTAGCCACAGACACTGGCGAAAAAATTGGCGAAGGCGATATGCCTGCCACCAAAATTGCGCTGAAGGTAGAGAGCACCGGCGAAGAGCTCTACAGCACCACGTGTATGGGTACTGCTTCCACAGATGTACAGGATGTAGAGGGAAGCGTTGCTTCTATTCAGTGCTGGTGGGCAGGAGGCGGTGATCAATATGGCGTGTTTGTAGGTGATGCAGAGAAGTTGACTATCAAGCATCGCACCGTCGATGAAGAAGCAGGATTTGGTGCATGGGAAGATGTGACTCCCAAGAACTAAATACTCTAATGATTTTAAAAAAAGCCCGTTCACTCTGAGCGGGCTTTTTAATAGTGTGATTGCGGTTTTACAGAGGATCATCGGGAGATTCATGCACGGCTGTCTGCTCTTCATTGCAGTCAATCACTTCAGCCATTTTGGCCAATTCAGTAGGGAGTATGGGGCCCTCAACCAACGTGAGAATGTGCTCATTCACTACACGTGCAATGGCACTTGTTAGCTCTGTTCGGGGAACATGCTTCATCTCAACACCTGATGCCCGGAGCTGCTCTGCAAGGTTTGTGACCAGTGGATGGTCGGCGTGGATCAATTGTTCCATAAAAAAGGAAAGAAAGGTGTGCATCCTAGGCGTCCATACTGAAAAAAGCAAAATACGAGAAAATACCCTTATAAATGCAAAATGTAGAATGCCTCAATGACGAAAAACAGATGATTTTATGAGTACCAAATGTATTCAAAAAACAATATCAGCCATCTGTCCATGCCACTCTGTTGCATATTTTTCCCTAAAGCGTACGATGACGTGATTTGTTCAGCACAGAGCGAGCAGGTCACAGAACAAACAATACAGACAAACACAGTTCTTTTATCTTCACCGCCACTAACAGAGAGAAGGATGATCGTGTGCTTCGGCACTCGTTCCTCCCGGCCACACACCTGCAACCCTTTGCATACATTCTGGGTCTAGGTACGTGATTGTTTGAGTCCGCGCTCATCCTCCTCTCTGCTCTGCAACGTTCGTACGGTTATGCGAGGTGCTTTCCGTACGCAGCCCCTTTCCTCCCCAGTGTTCCCCTTGGCCCTGTGCCTTGTCCGCGGAACCGGTACGGGGACTTCGTCAGGTCACGAGGAGAAACAAGAGACCAGAGCAAGGCGAGAGTCGAGGGCTCCTCCCCTCAGTCCACCTTCATGTATAGGTAGCTCAATGTTATAACTATAACGTCGATAGCTACGAAGGACGGACAAAACAAACACAAAAAGGGACCACGCAAGTGGCCTTTTTGTTATGTGCAAAGAAATAATTTTTCCTCTTCCCCTCTCCTAGCTGGAATGCGGGTGGGCAGGAGAGGGTGGCCCGAAGGGCCGGGTGAGGTAATTCAGTCGAGTGCTTACTTCGTCACGCGTGTCATATACAGTCCTGTTTCCGTATTCACTTTCACAATATCCCCTTCATTGATGAAGAGCGGCACGTTCACCTTGATCCCTGTTTCTAGCTTGGCAGGCTTGTTGCCGCCTGTTGCGGTGTCACCTTTTACACCGGGAATG
>CAYRQG010000013.1:10059-14001 GCA_964426345.1 uncultured Candidatus Peribacteria bacterium | reverse complement strand
GTCGTGCACAGGGAAGCAGACATTCGGTTTTATCTGTTTTGCGTACGCAATCGCTTCGCTGAATTTCATCCAGGGTGCAGACACAGGAAGCGCAAGAATATCAACAGCACGCCCGGGATTGTGGAATGCATCACCCGGATAAAACAGTCTCTCGCCAATGAAGAAACCGGTATTCATAATCCCTTCAATCGATGGATCAATGATGGCATGAGCAGAGCCCGAGGCTTCGATGGTGATATTTTTGATTGTCACTTTCTGCCCGTCTTCTATGCAGGTAAAGGGCACGCTTTCTTTTGCGAGCAATTCCCCGACATCTTTATTGCAGAGTATGGTGACTGTCGGATTATTATCGAGAATGATTTTGACCGATGGAATGTGCAGATGATCGGCGTGTTCGTGCGTAATCACGACCGCATGAAGATTCATTTCTTCATTCTGCAGTGTCGTAAATGCTCCCGGGTCCGTGAGGATGCGGGTTTTATTTTCTTCAATGAGGAGACAACAGTGGCCGAATTTGGTGATGCGCATAGAAAACAGGATACGTTATTTTTCCAGAATGGCTATTTATTAGTACGAATATGTCGATAAGGTACATCCATTTCGTCTCCTGTTGTGCAAAGATTTTTTTTATAGTTTCTGCATATGTGACAGATGCATAATTTTAATTGATTATATGTAACGTCATAACGTTACAAAATATATTGATATCAATTCAATTCTATTAATCTAACTATTTTTGACATATGCAATTTTCAGAATAGCATTTGTTTTTATTTATTTGTTTCTTTGTACCGCTATGAAAAAACAGAAAATATCTTTACTCATGGGTGCGGGTGCGCTCGCAGCTTCTTTTATTGTGCCACTCGCATTCGCAACGGTAACAGGCACACTTGTTCCCACTGCGGATGGTGCCTATACACAGTGGACTCCCAGTACAGGCACGACACATTATACAACTGTCGATGAGGCAAACTGTAATGCGAATACCGATTACGTATCCACGTCCACGGTTGGAAATCGCGATTCCTATAGTGTGAATATCAGCAGCATTCCTGTGGGGGCGGTTATTACTCAGATAAATATCACACCATGTGCGTCGAAACATTTAGCAGGTATAGGAATGTCGAACCTTAAGCTTTTTTACCGTTTTAATGGAGCTGACAGTGCCGATGCCGGCTCTTATTCTCTCAATAGTACGACACCCACTACACTGAGTACTACTCCGTATGCCGGATTGTCTCTTACAAACACCTCTGGTAGCACGCTGGAAGTCGGAGGACTGTATTACTCTGGTGCCAAAGGTTTGCGTTTAAGCAAAATTACAGCAACGGTCTATTACTCCATTCTTCCTGCACCGAGTAATGTGGTTTCCACATTGACCGGAGGCAGCGTGAAATTGGATTGGGTCGATAATTCCAGTACGGAAACAGGTTTCAAAATTGAACGTGCTACAGATGGTGGTGCATATTCACAGATTCAAACAGTGGGTGCGAATGTGACGACATATACAGACACAACGGTAAGTGCAAACCATACATATCTCTACAGAGTGCGTTCGTATAATGGACTAGGCGATTCCGATTACTCCAATTCGGTTGCTGCAAATACGTATACCATCCCCGCTGACCCTACGAGTCTGACTGCAACAGCAACAGGATCGTCTGCAATTTTTCTGCACTGGGTTGATAATGCAACCAACGAAGTGAATTATAAATTGGAACGCAAAGTGGGAAGCGGTGGATCATTCCTGTTCATCAGGCAATTTTCCGCGAATGTCACAACGTTTCTGGAGACGGCAACCGGAGGCTTGCTCTATACCTACCGCGTCCGTGCATCCAATCCTGCTGGCAATTCCGGCTACAGCAACGAAGCAAGTATTACACTTCCGTAAGTTTCCATCATAATGGTTAAAAGTGGGGGCAGTCGATGTCCCCATTTTTTATGTGAAAAATGCTTCGGCTGCGCCACGTGACCGCGTAGCGGTTTTACGTGGCGGAGGGAGTGGGATTCGAACCCACGGAACCTTGCGGTTCACCTGATTTCAAGTCAGGCGCGTTCGACCGCTCTGCCATCCCTCCGGGACTAGCTTATAGCTTTCAGCTTTCAGCTTCTAGAGGAAACAGAGAGGTTTGAGGCGGTTATTCGGTGAATTTCAGCTCTTCCACAAGCCCCAAACGCCTGCGGAGGTCGTCATTTTTGGGGAGTTTGTCGGACGGGACCGAGCGTGCTTTCCAGGCCTGGCGCAGTTCTTCCAGATATCCTTTGTCGTTAATCAGCTTATCGACAAACGGCTGGGCGAATTCGCGGAAACGGCTGGTGCTCAGACGGTTGGTCATCATGTAGATGGATGAGACGAATGCGTCTTCGCCACCGGTGACTTCTGTGTGGAGTTCGTCTTCAATGGCATCGGCAATACTTTCGCTGTCGAGCCCCGCAAAGAAGAGAAGATCTTCTGCTTTTCCGGAGGGGAAAAATTGATTGAGTCCAATGCGACGCAGCGAGCAGGGGAGTTGGAAGTCCGCGATGATATCGGCTACCTGGGACGCAATGCCGCCTTCCGTGTTGTGATCCTCTGCCACAATCAGGTGTTGCGTTTCAAACGCTGCCTGCATGATGGCTGCAGCATCAATGGGGCGAATGCTGGAGAGGTTCAGGAGGCGGATGCTGCGCTTGTTGCGTTCGGCGTTTTCCAGAAGATCGACTGCTTTCACGGCTTCATGCAGTGCAAGACCCGATGCAATCACGGTCACATCGTCGAGTGCAGAGCCATGTCCGCGGATGAGATCCGCTTTGTTGTCGTACACATAGTCTGGTCCGTAAATCGGTTCGCCGTTCGGAGAGAGCAACTGCGGATGATCACTGCGCGGGGAGAAGATGTACACGGACTGATGTCCTTCGCCGATTATTTCAAGCGCTTTCTCTGCCATGGCTCCTGCCTGATTGCTATCACCTGGCATCCAGATTTGCGTGTTGCGGAAGGGGAGATTCAAATAGTTCTGTTCCTGATGCGTCTCGCCATCTTCTCCCACGCTCAATCCCGAGTGCGTGCAATCGTGAATGACGCCGCAGCGTGTATGGCCGCAGTTGATATCAATCAGACGTGCATTGGCGCGGGCTTCGTTTGTGCCGAAGGCGGCGAATGTGTACGTCACCGGCAAGAGTCCTGCCTGACGCATGCCTGCGGCCATCATGTACATGTTCGCCTCGGCCACTCCTACGTTAATCACGCGGTCCGGGAATTCCTTCTGCACTTTATCGAACCCGCCCGATCCTGCGAGATCCGCATGCAATACAACAATACGGCTATCGCCCTTCATCAGGTTTTTCAAATGAGTTGCGCCCAGATCTTTGCGTGCAGCACCTTTTTCAGTGGTGATGGTGCGCTTGTAGTCGGCAGTTGGCTTCCAGGTCACAATGAGATCGGTTTCCGTGGGTGTCCCTGCAATAAAACGCTGGCGTTCTGCTTCGTGGAATGGTGCATAGTCTTTTACGAGCGCTGCGAGTGCGGGCAAATCTTTGAGCGATGCTTCTGCTTCGTCTTTGGAAAGGGGAGCGCCATGGAAATTCTTGGCGCCACTGTTTGATCCTTCTTCCATCACACGCACACCGTAGCCCATGGTGGTGTAGTAACAGATGAAAATCGGGTGACCTTTGCCAATCAGGCTATCGGCTTTGTCGAGTGCAGCACTTACTTGCGCAGGATCATTGCCGTTCTGCACCTCAATCACATTCCAGCCTTCTGCGTGAGCAATCGCGGAAAGATCGGCGGCAACAACTTTGCTCGGCAGATCCGAGAGCTGCATGTCGTTCATGTCGGCATGGACGACGAGGTTATCGAGCTTGAGGTGTGAGGCGAGGCGGAAGGCTTCGGCCACCTGTCCTTCCTGACTATCACCATCACCAATCAGAACATCCACAATACCCGCTTTCTTCTGGTACTTG
>CAYRQG010000013.1:0-10049 GCA_964426345.1 uncultured Candidatus Peribacteria bacterium | reverse complement strand
TGACCGGGCAGTCCGTTTGGAATACGGAAGTGAGCGATAATTGCTTGTGGATTTGCGAGACGATCATCGTGTCCATTGCGTCCAAACATCCACTGGAGTCCGTAGGCAAGGAGGGAGAGGTGCCCGGCACTGATGCGGAGCGGCTGATCGACCAATGGATCGCGGCGCTTGCTCAGCATGTAGGCGAATGTGAATGCAGAGAGCGGTCCACCCGGATGTCCGGACTGATGGGCCACAGGTCCGGAAATACACAAATGACACATGATTTTGTGTGCCAGATCATACTGCTTTTTGTCGTCAGCGCTCAGTGTTGCAGCATCATTAGGGCCAATCCAAAATGTCTTGGTTTCGGGGTTTGCCGCAAGCACGCGCTGGGCAGACATAGGGACGATTGCAGGATCTTTGCCAATCAGGTCTTTGGAAGCGGGGCGGGAGGAGAGCATAGAAAGTGAAGAATAAATGTTCACTGCAGAGTATAGGGTTCGGTTTCGGGTTCGGGTAGGGTAGAATTGCTGTTATATGGCAACAATTGATGATTTTTTGGCTCTCGATATCCGTGTTGGCAACATTCTTGCTGCAGAACCTTTTCCCGAAGCGCGAAAACCCGCGTATAAGCTGACGATTGATTGTGGTGCGGAAATCGGTATTAAGCGGTCATCGGCGCAGATTACCGATAACTATGCGATCGACGATCTGATTGGTCGCCAGGTTCTCTGTGTCGTGAATTTCCCGCCACGGCAAATCGGGCCGTTTCTCTCGGAAGTGCTGACGCTCGGCGTTCCCGACGACAAAGGAGATGTTACACTGATTACGCCAGACAAGAATGTTCCCCTAGGTGGACGCCTGTATTAAGCAACGATCAAAAGCTAGAAGCTATTTCGTCACCACCAGCATCGCCTTCCGTCCGCTCTCAATCGTATCCGTGCTGCCGTTCCAATCATGGATGGCATTGATCAGCGTCTGGTAGTCGTACTTGTAGTCCTTACCGCGGCGTGTGCCGACGTCGTTCGTGATAAAGTTCTTGCTGTCGTAGCCAATCACTACAAGGACGTGATACGGAGGACCGTCACCGGAGAAGTAGGGGTTTCCAAGTGTCTGCCCTGCAGCCGGAATAATAATCGGGTGTCCTGCAGCTAGTTCTTTCTTCATGCTCTCGACACTCACGTCCGTCACAATTCTTCCTTTCAACTGGTAGAAATCAGCGGCGATTGTTTTCAGTTCATTCATATCGACATCGTATTTGTAGCCGTGATCCGTTTCCCACTGCACGAGCTTCTGAATTTCTGCTTCCATGCTTTCGGGAGTCACTGTTTTTCCATTGAGGTAATGCTCGACCAAAATGAGCGATGCTTCCTCGCACGATTCTTCGTGCAGTGCATCCCAGTTCTGCAAAGGTGCTTGTGATGCAAAAGGGACATCGATGTGAACCGATGGGGGGAGCGCTGTGTTATCTGTTATCGGTGATCCGTTATCGGATGATGCAAATGAAGATGTTGTCGTAGAGACGTCCGGTTCGGATGTCGGGGATACCGACGATGTCGTTGTTACTGATGATGTTGCCTGCGCATCGGGCAGAGGGAAGACGACACTTGGTTCGTTTTGATACTGGGTGATAGCGATGTACGCGCCAATACTGACGATGCCAATGCCGATGAGGATGACAGGGAAGGGTCGGATCATAAAAGTGTTGTAGAGCTTTGGTATAAGAGATTCTCTGCGTTCTGACAAGGAAGTTCCTTAAGAAAACAGCAGAAGCGCCGTGCATGCACGGGTTCTTCGTTGTATCATCGCAGTACATTTTCCCATCACTCACATGAAACTTTTCCTCGATACCGCAAACGTTGAACAGGTTGCTCTTGTTGCCAGCTGGGGCGTTCTCGATGGCGTGACCACCAATCCGTCTCTCGTTGCGAAGGAAGGAAAAGATTTCAAGAAGACAATCCTCGAAATGTGTAAGTACGTTCCGTGCGTGAGTGCACAGGTGACCGCCACCGATTTTGAAGGCATGAAGAAGCAGGGGCTCGAATACGCAAAGTGGCACAAGAATATTTATGTGAAAGTGCCGATGACAACCGAAGGATTGAAAGCCCTCAAGTTTTTCCGCTCGAAAGGAATCCGCACGAATACCACGCTGATTTTCTCTGCATCGCAGGCATTGCTTGCTGCCAAGGCTGGCGCCAACATTATTAGCCCCTTTATTGGCCGCCTGGATGATATTTCCGAAGACGGCATGGGCTTGATTGAAGAGATTATGGATATCTGGGCCATGCACGATTTTGATTGCGAAGTGCTGGTTGCGTCCACCCGCCACCCGCGCCACGTTGTGGATGCGGCACGCATCGGTGCACACATTTGCACGCTTCCGTACGATGTCTTTGCCAAGCTTCCGAATCATCCACTTACCGATAGTGGTATCAAGAAATTCCAGGATGATTGGGCGAAGGTGAGCAAGAAGAAATAGGGATTGGGTTCGGGTGCGGGTTCGGGTACATTGAAATGGTATGCAGTTAGGCGTTATTGGTCTCAGCACCATGGGCAGCAATCTCGCGCGCAATGCCGCGCATCACGGAGCGAAAGTCTCTGTGTTCAACCGCACCACGGAAAAGATGGATGACTTCATGAAGAATCACGGATCGGAAGGGGATTTCAACGGATGCAAGACCATCGAAGAATTCTGTGCCTCACTCCAGGCTCCGCGCGCAATTTTGATTATGGTGAAGGCTGGTCAGCCGGTGGATGATGTGATCACCGAGCTGCTCCCACACCTCACACAGGGTGATATTCTCATTGATGGCGGGAACAGTCATTATCCGGATACGCAGCGCCGCTACAAAACGCTGGCAGATATGAAGGTGCATTTTGTGGGCATGGGCGTGAGTGGAGGAGAGGAGGGCGCACTGCATGGCCCCAGCATGATGCCCGGAGCATCCAAGGAAGCATTTGAACATCTGCAGCCACTCCTGAGCGCCATGGCCGCCGATGACGGCGCCGGAGGGAAGTGCGTGGCGTACATTGGCGAAGGCGGCAGCGGACATTTTGTGAAGATGGTCCATAACGGTATTGAGTACGGTATGATGCAGATGATCTGCGAGTCGTACGACTTGCTGAAGCGATTGGGAGGATTTTCCAATGCTGAGCTTGGACAGATTTTTACAGACTGGAGCACGAGCCCCGAATTGCGCGGCTTCCTGATGGAAATTACCGCCAAGATTTTTGCGAAAAAAGATACAGATACCGGATCTGATTTACTCGATATCGTCAAAGATGCCGCCGGACAGAAGGGGACCGGGAAGTGGACAACCGAAGCTGCATTTAATTACGGCGTGTCTGTACCGAGTATTACCGCCGCAGTCGATGCGCGCATTATGTCGAGTGCGAAAGACTTCCGTGAGATGCAGGCAAAGGCAACGCCACTTATGACTGAAGACATTGAAGTGGATAAGCAGGAACTGATTGCAGAAGTGCGCTTGGCGCTCGAGCTTTCAATGCTGAACGCTTACGCACAGGGATTGCAGCTGATTTCTGAAGCATCGAAGCAGGAAAACTGGAATCTCAATATTTCTGAAATCTGCCGTATCTGGAGAGGAGGATGCATTATCCGCAGCAGTATGGTCGAGATGTACCAGAAAGCCTTTGCCGGCGATCGTGATGCGGGATTGGCACTGCGTGCACGCTTCACGGCCGGGCAGATTGCCTGGCGTCACACGGTTGTCCTCGGGGCACTTCGTGGTATTCCGCTTCCGGCCATCAGTTCTGCACTCTGGTACTACGATACGTACCGCACCGCCCGCCTCCCGCAGAATCTGCTGCAGGCCCAGCGCGATTTCTTTGGTGCTCACGGCTTTGAGCGTCTCGACAAAGAAGGATCGTTTCATGCCGAGTGGAACGCATAATCTTCCTGCATCACTATGATTTTCTCGCCCGTTCCCGGTACACCGATTATTACCCAGGGTTTTGGTCAAAGCCCCGATGTCTATAGCCAATTTGGGTATCTGGGACATAACGGGATCGATTTTGCGTTAGATGTCGGAACAATCATTTACGCACCCAACGATGGCATAGTGACTGTGAAAAATGATGGAACCAAAGGGTATGGCCTGCATGTCGTTATCAAAAGTGACAGACGGTTTAGTCTGCTTGCTCATCTATCGGAAGCGAGTGTGCAGAATGGACAAAGTGTGTCGCAGGGAGACCCTATCGGAAAGAGTGGTATGACAGGATTCTGCACAGCGCCGCATTTGCATTGGACATACAAGCTCCTCGCCAATGGAGTCGTTCTGAATAAAGACAACGGCTACGATGGAGCGATTGATGTCACAGAACTGACGAGACTCTGGCTCGATAAAGATTTGCATCACGATGCAACGTTTACAGATTTTGCAAAAGACTATCTGGCAATGACATTTACAGACACGCAGTACCTGAAGCGTACGATCAGTTGATCGGCTCTGTTTCTGTACTCTCTTCTTCTGCATCAATATCTTTCAGCGATTGAAACATGATGTCACGTTCTTCACCGGTCAGGTCTTTTGCAATAGACAGTATGTTTTCCTGCTCCTCCGGAGAGAGATCCAGATCGGCAATCATCAGTGCGAATTTTTCTTGTTTCATACAGAAGACAGGAATGTAGTTCGGTACTTTTAGACGAGTAATGCCGCTCCCAATGCCCCGGATCCATCCAGTCCCGCTACCGCAATCTCCGGCAGGGGGGTGTTGGGAAGTGTCCACTGTTTCAGCTCGGCTATGACTTTGGGCAGATGCGGCTTGAGCGCTTTTCCGGCACTACCGCCAAGGACAATAATATCGGGATCGAACACGTACGTGAGATTGGTGGCCAGCCATGCAACCTCGCGGAAGATTTCGGGCTGCATCCAATCACATACTGCGCCTTCCAGATAATCTTCAGGTTTCTGTGCTTCGGTACAGCGGTGTCCCATGGCAGTACCGCTCAGGAACTGTTCCACTTCGCCGCGCATGTCGTCGGAGTGATACGGGGGCTTTCCGGGGACTAAAAGCATGTGGCCCATCTCTCCGGCAAAGCCGTGGCTGCCCTGGAAGATTTTTCCATCAATCACAATGCCGCCGCCCACACCCGTTCCCATTGTGATGCCAATTACCACGCGCTTGCCTGTGCCGGCGCCCATCATTGCGTCTGCAAGCGTAAAACACCCGGCGTCGTTTGCGAGTTTTACGGGAAGATCCAATGCTTTCTCGAGGATCGCTTTTGCCGCGACATCATTTCCTGCGCTGATATTGGGTGTGTGGATCACAATGCCTTCCGGCTGCTGGATCAAACCTGCCAGACCGATTCCGACTCCTGTTGTGTTCGGTGTGCGCATTTTCTGGATAATCGAGACGCAATCCTGCAGCACCATCGTGAGTCCTGCCTGTGCGTTTGTGGGGATACGCTCTTCCGCCTGCCGTTCAAAAGTGACTGCATCGTAGCGCGCAATGACGGTTTTGGTGCCGCCCAAATCAATGCCGATTCTGTCGCCCTTTGCCATGTGGCGCGTAGTGTATCATACGGCTTCGCATATCCACACATCGCTTGTTTGGTATATCTTTCAATTATTCAATGTTAGGCTACGCCGGTACAAGTGATCTCCATGCGAACCCGCAATCTCTATCTTCCCGGCAGCAAAGACCCATATCCGCTCAGCAGATCCAAGCTGGAGCTTTTTCTGGATTGTCCGCGGTGTTTCTACCTGGATCGCCGGATGGGCATCGGCAGGCCCGAAGGATATCCCTACTCACTGAATCTTGCGGTGGATGCGCTGCTGAAAAATGAATTTGATTTGTACCGGGCCAAAGGAGAGGCGCACCCGATGATGATTACCTGTGGCGTAGAAGCAATTCCGTTCCGCCACAAAGACTTTCTCACCTGGCGCGATTCTCCGGACGGTATCCGTGCTCTGCACGCAAAAACCAATTTTCTGCTCTTTGGCATTCCTGATGATGTCTGGGTGAATGAAAGCGGGGAGTTGATTGTGGTCGATTACAAAGCGACCAGTACCATTGCCACTCTCACGCTTGACGGCCGTGACAGTTACAAGCGCCAGATGGAATGTTATCAGTGGTTGCTGCGGGCCAATGGATTTTCCGTCTCCGATACCGGTTACATCGTGTACGCCAATGCCATCAAAGACAAAAACATGTTTGATCGCACGCTCGAATTTACAATCCAAATGCTTCCGTACGAAGGATCGGACAGATGGATTGATGATGCGCTCATAGGCGCATTCGATTGTCTCCAGGGCGATTTGCCGCCTCCCTACGTAGAAGACTGTGAATGGTGCCTCTACCGGCGCGATGCGGAATCAGTGGAAAGAGGCTTTTAAGCACATATTGAGTATGTAAAGCCTAATTGTCAAAATAGTGTAAATATGTTATAATAATTAGTGAATTTCGTCTAAAACAAACATCCTTCCATGTTTTCCCGCCCTCTCTCCCGTGCGGCAACGTTCCTGCACCTCATGCACCCTCCGGTGTTTCGGGGGTGGAAACTCTATTTGTTTGTATCTTTGATTCTGATTTCGGAGACCGCAGCGCTCAGTTCCCTGAATCAGTATTCCACGTCCGGGAATATGCTTTTTCTGGTGGGCGGATTATTCGGCTATCTGATGGTCTCTACGTTCCTGATCCATTCTTACGACTACGAAGGAATGGGCATTGTGAATGTTCTCTGGTCTGCGTTTTCCGTACTCTTCGTGGTGCTTGCCGGCATGTTTTTCTTTGGTGAGCATGTCACAACCGTGCAGTGGTGCGGAACAGCTATGGTGATTGCCGGCGTGGTTATCCTCAGGCTTCCCGTGAAGAAGAAGCAAAAAACACACGGTGGCCGGTGCCTGCATCTCTCCTCCGACGACGTTCCCGCTCTCTCCTGATGCTGTACGTTCTTGTCGCCCTCGTGCTGCTCTGCGAAACAACCGCCATGAGTTTCCTGAAGGAATACTCGCAGCTGAAACAAACGCCGTACTTTCTCTGTGGACTCCTCTTCTATTCGGGAGTCGCATTCCTGCTGATCCCGTCTTTTCACCTGGAGGGAATGGGCATGGTGAATGTGGTGTGGTCTGCGTTTTCGGTGGTGTTTGTGGAGAGCGTGGGTGTGTATAAATTCCACGAAAGAATCACCCATACGCAAATATTCGGTATTGCGTTCTCGATTGCGGGAGTGGCGATTTTGCGGTTTTAAGAGGATGGCAGCGCCACGTGACAGCGCAGCGGTTTTATGTGGCGGAGAGGGAGGGATTCGAACCCTCGAGACTCTTTCGAGCCTGCCACGTTAGCAGTGTGGTGCCTTCAACCGCTCGGCCACCTCTCCGTGAGGTAGGTGCAGTATAAGGAATTACGAGCTCTTTGCCAGTCCGCTTTTTGCACTAATTTGGGGGAGACCTTTCACCGTTACCACATCCAGATGATTGTTGTTGAGGGCGAAGGTCTGAGCCAGAATTTCGAGTACTTCGTCCGAAACCAGCACGCAGCCGTAGCTCTTGTAGCGGTCGTCGGATGCAAGGATATCGTCAATATTGCCCGTCGCATGGATACCGTAATGGCTTTCTTCGTCGCTGCCATTGAAGGAAAGGCGCAGGAAAAGGCCACTCTTTCCGAACATTGCGCGGTCCGACTGGATGGTTGTCGATTCCACGGTCCACTTCTCTTCAGGGGTCGCTGCGTTGTACGTCATACCTGCATAATTCACGCGCTGCTGCTTTCCGGATCCAATCGCAAAGTCTGTGTACGATCCATCGGTATGGACAATGTAGCCATGATTGGCTTTGGTATCGGCAATAAAGCGGTCGTTCTGCTGCGGAACCCATTCCTGCAGGGGGATCACATGTGCGGTACTAAGAGGGGCCGATGTAAGCGTCACGAAGCCAAAAAGCAGTGAAGCGATCTGAAGCATAGACTGCTATAATAGACTTTTGTTCAAAATTGTCAATAAACAGTGAGTATCTTAAATCAGGCATTAGCTTCACTATATTGTACTTATTAGCTGAATCTCCTTATAAATTGAATAAATATTGTATACAACAATGGGGGATACACGGATACCTAAAATAATTGCTCAAAAACGGCATTCCTCTACACTTCACCATACTTTATGGCTCCCGAGATGATTCATATCCCCGTGCTGGAAGATACTGTGCTCGAACTTCTTGTTCCCAGGGCAGGGGAGACCGTGATGGATGTCACGCTGGGCCTTGCCGGACATGCGAGCCGTTTTCTGGAGAGAACCGCACCGGATGGTCAGTTTATCGGCCTGGATGCCGATGCGACGAACCTTGCTTTTGCGACCAAGCGACTGGAGCCTTTTGGCGATAGAGTGACCCTCTATCACCTGAATTTCGGTCGTTTACCCGAACTGGAGGTGCCGCCCATCGATATCCTCTTTGCGGATTTGGGCCTCAGTTCGCCACACGTGGATGTTCCCGAGCGGGTTTGCTCAGACTGTTGGGCTCAGCGCATCGGAGTACATCAAGCAGGCAACCGAAGACGAGATTGCTTACATCATGCGTGATTATGGCGAGCTGTATCAGCCGGCACGGCGCATTGGAAAGGAGCTCGCCGGAAAGGAATTTCTGCGGAGCAGTGAGTTGTGTGCGGTCATAGAAAGCGTCTTTACATTCAAAGCAAAATCGATGTTCCCGCAGATTTTTCAGGCACTGCGTATGGCTGTGAATGACGAGTTGGGAGTCCTGCAGACCCTGCTCGAAACAGGCCCCTCGCTCCTGGCACCGGGCGGGCGGATGGGTGTCATCAGCTTCCATTCGCTGGAGGACCGGATGGTGAAACATGCATTCAGAGAATTGAGCACGCCGCAGAAAGATCCCGTCACTGGAAAAATTTCTGTGGAAGCGGGCTTTACGGTTTTAACGCCCAAAGCAGTGGTTCCCACAGCCGAAGAGATTGCTGCAAACCCGCGCGCACGCAGCGTCAAGTTTCGCATTCTGGAACGACGGGCGTAGAATCACGTCCTCATCCTGTGTTTACATTCAATGCCCTCCGTCCGTCGGCTGCAACCACCAAGCGTTCGTCTTTGGCAACGCTCGTGGATCAAAGTACGATGCTTCTGATGGTTGTGATCGGGTCGCTCATTCTGCTGCTCGCGCTTTTGATTCTCTTTCATGAAAATGCCAACGCAACGACCGGTTACCGTTTGCGTACGCTCGAGCGCCAGCGTTCGCAGCTGCTGTTGAATGAAGAAGTGCAGAATATGCAGATTGCCCAGGAACAGGCGCTGGAACGTTTGCAGGCGGATCCCAAGGTACAGGGAATGGTGGCGCCCAAGGCACCGCAATATATTAAAGACACCGCGCGCTGAGGCGCGAAGAAACAAGACGCAAAAGACAGGAGACAGTCAAATGAATGACAAATAATAAGACCTATATATTTTTTGAATATTTTTAAGTTTTTCCATTTTGATTGCATCTTGCATCTTGTCTCTTGGATCTTTCATCAGGCCGCAGTACGCACATGCACGGAATGCACGGGGCCGTCTTTTGTCTGTGCGTCTGCCACAACCACAATCTGCTTGTGCGGCTGGATGAGTCCTTTCTTAATTGCTGCCTGCATTGCTCTGCCGATCGTTGCATCGGGATCGGTGTCGTCATCCAGATCAATCCGGACCGGGAACACGCCGTGCAGAATCTGCATGTAGCGTTCAATGACGGGGTCTGCGGTACAGGCGACAATCGGAAGATTCGGACGGAGCTGGCTGATTGCCTGTGCCGTTTTGCCGCTGCGCGTGAGAACAAGGATGGCAGGGGAGCCAAGCGCAATCGCCATACTCGCTGCAGCTTCGGCAAGCGCTCCGCGTTCACCAATCATGCAGACGCTGTCGGTGTGATCGGAGCCCTGATGCATTTCTGTTTCTTCCAGTGTGCGGCTCATGGCATCGATAGCCTGGACCGGATGCTGACCCATGGCGGTTTCGCCGGAGAGCATGGTGGTATCGGTACGGGTGGTGGCGGCATGAGCAATGTCGGTCACTTCGGCACGTGTCGGCATCGGGTTTTCGATCATGCTTTCGAGCATGTGCGTTGCCACAA
>CAYRQG010000012.1:13495-14653 GCA_964426345.1 uncultured Candidatus Peribacteria bacterium | reverse complement strand
GGCTCTCATCCAGAATTTTGCAAAAGAGAACGTGTCCGTCGACGCAGCCACCATTGTCCAGCATGAAACCACCAGCTTCTCGCTTGTCCTCTCTGCAGGCAGCGGCGAGCGTGTGATTTTGAATCACCCCGGAACCGCACGGCATCTGCAGGATGCCACCTTCGACCGTGCCGCAATCGCAACCATGGACGCCGTGTTCCTGAATCACATCCACAAGGAATCCTGCATGATTGAAGATGACATCATCCAGAAGTTTGCCGATCACCCGGCCATTCACCTGAGCTGGAACCCGGGCGGCTGCCAGATTGAACTGGGGCTCGACGAAACGCACAACAAAGCCCTCGTTTCCCATACCGATGCCCTCTTTCTGAACAAAGAAGAGGCACTCGCCTTCACCGGTGCCGATACGGTCACAGATGCATTCCGTCTGCTGAAGGCAGCAGGCGCCAGTATTATTTGTATCACAGACGGCAAAAACGGTTGCCAGGCCACCGATGGAAAAACACTCTATCACTGCCCCGTTATCCCCTGCGACGTAGTGGATACAACAGGTGCCGGGGACGCCTTTGGCACAGGGGTCACGTGGGCACTTTTGAGCGGTAAAGACTTGCCAACAAGCCTGAAGGCGGGTACTATAAATGCGATGAGTGTTGTGGGAGTGATCGGTGCCCAGGAGGGCCTTCTCACACACACCCAAATGGAATCAGAGCTGACCCGTTGCACACTGACAATCACATCCGAATCGTTCTGATCTCATCGCCCCGATTTCTTTTCTTTCTCCCGTATGGCAGACGATTCTCTTATTCTTATCCAGGAACTGCTCGACAGCGCGCAGGCATCTTTGAAAACCGCAAACGCAATGCTCCGTGAACTCACCGGTGTTGCCGATCCTTCGCGGGAACGCCATGCATCGAACGCTACACGTACGGTGATTGCTGCAGGTCCTGTCAGCGGCCGTATCATTGAAGGAATTTTTGACGGACAGAATATGGTCGATTCCTCGGGCCAGAGCTATCCGGTCCCCGCAAACTACGCATCCAAGAGCAAACTCGTGGAAGGTGACGGCATGAAGCTCACCATTACCGACGAAGGCAAATTCATCTACAAGCAGATCTCCCCTGTTGATCGCCGCCTGGCCAAGGGTCTCCTTATTCAGGA
>CAYRQG010000012.1:274-13485 GCA_964426345.1 uncultured Candidatus Peribacteria bacterium | reverse complement strand
GGAAGACGGTCAGTACAAAGTACTCGCCGAAGGAAAGGCACTCCGCGTGCTCCTCGCTTCCGTTACATTCTATCGTGCAGAAGTAGGCGACCAGGTCACAATCCTCCTCCCGGAAACCGGCGAGGCACAGTGGGCAGCCATTGAAGCGGTTATCCCGAAACACCTGGCCGAAGCCGCAGCCCAGCACATTATGGGAAGCTCGATGAGCGACGGCGAAATGAGCCCGACCATGCTGGAGCAGGTTCCGACATTCGAAGAGGAAGATGCACCGAAGAAGACCCGCAAGAAGAAGACGGACGAGTAAGTGTTGTGAAAAACTAGAAGCTGCAGACTAAAAGCGATAAGCTGCGAGCATGCCCGTCCCCGCCCGCATTGCTGTTCCTGTCTCTGCCGCAGTCCTCTGCGTCCTTGGTGCAGGCGCATTCCTCTTTTGGCAGCTTGATAGCACACGTGCACTCCTGACACAGGGGCTGCAGCCGCAGACTGCCTCGGGAGACATAGCCACTGCTCCACAGATTGCCGATGTACCGTTGGATACAGGCGATGAATCCCTGCTGCATTTGCGCCAGGGTGATTTACTGGGGCTTCATGGCGATTGGAAATCTGCCGAAAGCGAATATCAGAAATCGGTCGATGCAGGAGGCGGACTCACCGCTCTGCGTAAGCTGGCACAGGCACAGCTGCAGCGCAGGAATATCCGCGGCGCACAGACCACACTGGATCAGCTCCGCAGAAATGGCGCGAAGAAAGAAGACACACTCCTCCTCGAAAGTATTATTGATCTCCGCAGTGGCGAACTCGAAAAAGCCCGCACCCTCCTCACTGCCGCAGCCGACAGTCCGCAGAAGCACTACGGCCTGGCACTGATTGCCATTGTGAGTAACGACAACGACAACGCGAAGCGCGAGCTGCTCCTGGTGCAGGCAGGATGGGAACCGGTCCTGCGGACCTACGCGCGCACCCTCATGAGCGCCTACGAAGAGTACGCACTCTTTCCCGAAAGCCCGAACATTCATCTGCTCACACTGCTTGGTCACGCACTGGCCGAAGTGCAGGAGTGTGAACTCGCACTCCCCCTTCTCTCGGAAGTCACGCGCCAGCAGGATGATTACCGCGATGCCTGGACGGTGCAGGGATTCTGTGAACTCACCACCGAGCGCCCCACCGAGGCCCTCGCGTCACTCGAACGCGCGTATCAGCTCGATCCCGAAAAACCGGAAATCCAGTACTTCCTGGGACGCGCGTACATTGCGGAAAACGATCACGGGAACGCACTCACCTTCCTGCAGTATGCGCTCCAGAACGGCTTCCAGCCCGAAACCGAGGTGCGCACGCTCATTGCCAAAGAAGCGCTGCAGACAGGCAACGCAACCCTCGCACTGGATCAGGAAGATGCGCTCACCAAACTGCCAAACGCCACCATCGGCACCTACAGCGATTACGTGACTGCGGCAATCACCAGCGGCAAGAAACAGGAAGCCGAAGTGAAAGCGCAGGAGGCGGTGAAGAAGTGGCCAAAGGAAGCACTCGCATACGATCTCCTGGGATGGGCACAGTCGGAAAACGGCAACAAGACGGAGGCCAGACAAAATCTGGAAAAAGCCCTCTCGCTGAATGCAGCGTTGCAGAGCGCGAAGGATCACCTGAACAGTCTCTAAAAATATCGCACGTCTGCTGTTTTCTCTGATACGTCTTCTGTAGTATCCCTCCAATGCAATTAAGCTTCTCGAAACAGGCGGCACTCGGCCTCGGCGCAGGTGTTGTCGCCATTGGCATGCTGAGCACGGTATGGTTTTCCATTCCCCGTCCGCTCCCGAATCCCGCAAAATATGTACCAGCCAAAGAGACCATCGCATTTTTTTCGGCGATGACAAAAACAACCGCCGCCCCGTATGGTAAAAATTTTCCGCTGCTTCAGCGCATTCCCCTGTCCGATACCCCCGCTGCCGTAGCGCAGTTGAAAACGGGTAGCGTCGTCATCGGTTGGGCCCCCCCCACGGAAGATGCATCAGCCCACACCGGATTCACGATCCAGACATCGGACCCGGCAATGGGAGAACCGTTCACAACCGTCACGAATCCTCTCAGTCAGAACCGTGATTTTGCAGTGCTGATGCCGGCGCGCGATGCGGCAGCCGCCTGGATCCGCTTCCCGGATATCCGCCTGCAACCCGGATCATCCGTCGCCTCGCTTCTCAAAACCGATCGCCCGGTTTCCGTGTCTCAGTTGTCGGATGGGCTGAACGTGCGCTTCCTCGAAAAAAATATCCAACCGTTCGGAGCACTTACCACAGGCCCGAAAGACATCTTCACGCATCCTCTTCTCATTCTTCATGTATCCAATGGAGCGACACTCATGCAAATGACCAGCCAGGTGATGCAATCCACGCCACTGATAGTCTCTGAAACAGTCGTGTCGAATACACTGCACGGACTCTTCGGCAAAGACTTCAGCATGCTCTACGACGGACCGGCTCTCCTGCAGGGCCCCACCAGTCTGCATCTGGCAACAGGCAATAACGGCACACTGCGTGCGGTCCTGGAAGGAACACTGCCAGGTACGACCGCCCCGATTGATAGTATCGCAACTCTCTTCCGGTCAAATCTGGCCACCATCAGCAAAGAGACGCAGACCTTTGATGAGAAGTTCCACTGGGCCGATGTCCGGGAGAATGATGCTGTAGTGGAAGACACCATGAGCAGCCAGAACGGGTGGTCTGTCCGCAGTATCCGTCAGAAGGAAACCGGAACTGTGCTCCTCATGGCACTGCGCGGAAACCGCTACATACTCAGCAACGATGAAACCGCCTTCCGGAAAGCAGTAACGACCGAAGCGCCGGCTCTCACGGGACTCGACAACAGTCCTGCCGGACTGGGACTGATTGATAGCAGTGCCTGGAATGATTTCCTTGTTCGCACCACCCCGACTATTTGGCCGGGCACACCCCTTCCTGCCGGAACCGGCGGCTACCTCAAGTGGAAACTGATGCAGGACGGAAGCCGGATGACCATTGTCCTGAAGAAGATCTGATCATCGCATGACAGAGTAAGGAGGGATGGGAATAAAGGTTTCGTATTCTTCCGTTATTCTGTTATTCGGTTATTCCGGTACTCGTTGATCCGTAAAAGTTGCCTTTAGGGCATAATCTCTGTATTGTCGCGTCCCGTTCGCCCTTTCTATGTCTTTCATCAAACTCTCCCGCTTCTTTCTGCCCCTGTCAGGTCTTCTGGTCCTGGCGTCCATCGTGGTCTTTATCTATCCGGGCCCCAATGTGAGCATTGAATTTACGGGTGGAACACTCATGGAAATGGGTATTCCTGCAGGAAAAACTCAGGAAGATCTGGCAACAGCCATCCGCGCTTTCAAGCAGGGCGACAAAAATCTGGAAGAGAACATTTCCCGCACGAAAACGGGAACCTATTTTGTCAAAACCCCCACCCTCACCAACGAAGAGCATGAGGCACTCATGAAGCAGCTCAACACTACAATCGGTCCTGTTCAGGAACTGCAGTACACGACCATTGGTCCGACAGTCGGTGCCAATCTGAAGCAGCGCGCCTTCTGGGCCCTGCTCGTCGCCAGCCTTGCTATTATGGCGTTCGTCGCTTTCTCGTTCCGCAAAGTCCCCCGCAGGCTCAATCCCTGGACCTTCGGTGCTGCTGCCATTGCCGCTCTCGCGCACGATATCATTCTGCTGCTCGGCATCTTCACCATCCTCAGCTACTTCACAACATTCCAGGTCGATACCCTGTTCGTTACAGCGCTGCTCAGCATCATGGGTCACTCCGTGAGCGACACGATTGTCATCTTCGACCGCATCCGTGAAACACTGTCCGGCAGCGATAAGCACGAGGACCTCACCCTTACTGCAGACAAGGCGCTCACGGCCTGTCTCAGCCGCACCATCAATACCGGTATCGGTATCTTCATCATGTTGATCTCCCTCTTCATCTTCGGTTCCGAAACCATCCGCTGGTTCATTCTGGCGCTCATCATCGGAAGCGTGATCGGTATGTACTCTTCTTACTTCGTCGCAACTCCGCTGCTCGTGCTCTGGAAGAAGCGCGCCCGTTAATCCCCCTGCCGGCCGTAGCCCAGAGGCGCAGGCTGGTTCATTCTCCCTCCCCTTATGACTCCCCAGAATCTCTCTGTTGAACGTCTTCCAAAATCCCGCGTTGCCGTCACCGCGTCTTTCGCAAAAGAAGAACAGCTGAAGGCCGAAGAGTCTGCACTGCAGCGCCTGGCATCGGAAGTGAACATCAAGGGATTCCGCGTCGGACACGCACCGGCCGATATGGTCCGCAATCGCGTACCGAAGGAAAAGCTGCTGGAAGAGACTGTCCGCGAACTGGTCCGCCCTCTGCTCCCGTCTGTCATTGATGAGCACAAGCTGCAGCCGGTGATCCCGCCAAAAATCGAGATTGAGACTGCAGAACCTTTGAGCGTAAAAGTGACCTTCGTAGAGCGCCCGGTGGTGACTGTCAAAAACATCGACACCCTGAAGATTGAAAAGAAGACTATCAAGCCGGATCAGAAAGATATCGATCGCGTGGTGACATCTGTCCTGAACGATCACCGCACCGCTACAGAAGTCGACCGTGCTGCCAAGGAGAACGACCGCCTCGCCTTAAACTTCCACGCTACAGACGATCAGGGAAAGGAAATCGTCGGCATGCGCGCCGAAGGGTACGATGCACTGATTGGCTCCAACACGCTGCTTCCGGGTTTTGAGGATCAGCTGAAGGGCCTCAAGAAAGGCGAACAGAAGTCATTCACCCTCACCCTCCCCGAGAAATTCCAGGCCGAGGAACTGCGCGGCAAGCAGGCCACGTTCCATGTCACCGTGACCAAAGTGGAAGAGACAGCGCTGCCGGAACTGAATGATGCCTTTGCCAAAGAGAAACTGAATGCGGCCTCCGCAGAAGACTTCAAAGCGATGATTGAAAAATCGATCGTCATGCAGGAAGAGCAGTTTGATGCCATGCGCCGCGAACGTGAACTGATGGATGAAATCCGCAAGCGTACCGAAGTGGAAATCGCCGATGAATTGCTCGATGAAGAAATGCGCGGACTGATTGACGAATGGAGCCAGCGCCTGGAACAGCAGAACATGACGATTGCCGATGCACTCAAGAAAGAGGGAAAGACGGTGGAGCAGGCCGAGGCCGATCTGAAGCAGCAGGCGGAAGAGCGCTGGAAGCTGCGACTGGGTATGGCAAAGCTGATTGAAGCGAAGGGCGTGACAGTGACAGATGAAGAACTGGCCGAAACCAGCGCACACTTCTTTGCAGAATTACCGCAAGATCAGCAGGCTGCCGCCAAGCGCGAGTACGATCAGCGCGGCAACTTGTACGAGGAGCTCCGCTGGAGAGCGCTCGTCGAGAAAGTGGTGCACAATCTGCTGGCAGCGTAAGCGTTTAGCGCGCCACCCACTTCACCGCAATCCGTCTGTCCGGGTTTACGTTTTTGAGCAGCTTGCAGGCTTTCAGGTGCACACGCACATCGCCGCTACGGCTCACCACTCCCGCAATATTCTCGCCTTTGTGTTCTTCGGGTTTGCAACACTTGGCATAGATGACGGGCATTTTGATATTCCCTTCCACCCGTGCCACATGCAGATGTGATGCTGTACGGATAAACGTCGTCACATCTTTCGGCAGCAGTTTTTCCTTGAGTGCATCGATATGCAAAAACAGGCGGCCACACTCTGAAGTCCGGCTCCCACTTTTGCCGCAACATCTTCGCGTTCGGTGAGCGATAACTGCTGACCATCGACACTGCGCAGAAGGGACAATTCCGTATCGAGCAGCGGCAGATGACGCTTCTTCAGCTCTTCGTTAATGAGCAGACGCCCCTGCACAATATGCTCCGGACGCTGCTGTACGCTCAGATACTTCTTGAGTCTTGCCCGCGCCGATGCCGTTTTCAAAAGTCCCATCCACCGGTGCGATGGCCGCGGATTCGGGTATTTGAGAATTTCCACAATGTCACCGTTTTCGAGCGTATGCGACATGGGCACAATCGATCCGTTCACTTTCGCAGCGCGGAAAGAAAGCCCGAGCGTGGTGTGCACGTGGAACGCAAAATCGAGTGGCGATGCCCCCTCCGGCAATTCAATAATGTCCCCCTGCGGCGTCAGCACGAAAATCTGATCCGTCTTTGCCTGGCGTGTCTGCATGAGTGTCTCCTGGACCTGTGCATGCCGCAGCGCATGATGCGTGGAACCTCCCCCCTGTTTGTAACTCCAGTGGGCGGTTACTCCGTACTCGGCTTCATGCTGCATTTGCGGGGTGCGGATCTGCACTTCCACAAACATACCGGGTGGTACTGCCGGAAATTGTGCGAGAGTGGTGTGCAGACTTTTATAGCCGTTGGGTTTCGGAAAGGCGATGTAGTCCTTAAAGCGGCCCGCCACCGGATGTCCCAGACGATGCAACACCCCCAGTGCCTGGTAACAGGTGTTTTCGTCCCGAACAATCACACGGAGTGCGAAGAGATCGTAAATATCTTCCACGTGCGTGACGCTCTTCACCTTCATCTTATGAAAAATGCTGTAGGCCTGCTTCTCACGCATATCGATACGTGCATCAATCCCCGCTTCCTGCAGTGCAACACGCAATGCCTCGGCGGCTTTCGCCAGAAAATCGCCGTGCACCGTGTGGAGATGCTCCAGTTGTTCGGCAATACGCACTGCATCCACGGGATACATAACCGGGAACGCTTTGGATTCCATCTGATTTTTGAGCCAGTAGATACCCAGGCGCGCTGCGACAGGCGCGTAAATATGGAGCGTATCGCGGCAGACACGCTTGCGGTCTTCCGGAGAAAAGGTGTCCATGCGTTCCAGCAGATGGTACTGCTGACTCAACAGCATGAGCACCAGCTGCAGATCTTCGGCTACTTTCAAAAACATCAGACGCAAACTCTCCAGCGACATGCGCCGGTTTTTCACGGTGACGTGCGAGAGCAGAAATTCTCCGGTGATGGTGGCGCGGATTTCGTGCCCGAACCGTTTTTCGAGCGCATCAATCGTCCACTTTCCGTTATCCACCAGGTGATGCAGCAGGCAGGCGGCGATGATCTCGTCATCGGGATCAAACCGCAGGAATATGCGCAAAATCCCTATACAGTGATCCATAATGCTCTCCCCGCTCCAATGCATCGTTTGTCCGTATTCCTGTTCCGCAAAAGCGGCAATATCCATGAGACGCAGGATATCGGTCGGAACGCCGCGTTTCACGCGCTCTTCGAGGAGCTGTGCGAGGGTCTCTAGTGCCTGGGAGCGGACGGCGACCACAGTCATGTTCTCCGGACTATAGCATAATCTCGTCAAAATACCGTGATTTTTAGGGGCAATCTCTATACTGAATCACTCTTTTTTAGAGAATTTATTGACAGTTTTTCCCCAATGAGTATGATAGGGGCCTGTCCGAAGACCGGAGGCATTAGGTCGCAGACCGAAGGTAAGCCCTCCCGAGGCACACAGCATCGCTCATCCGGCTCCGGCTTGGTGATTCGTGCCGTTTGCCTCGTTGGTCTCCCGGGCGGGAAGCCAACGATTTTGGTTTAGCCGAAGGTGAGTTGCCACAGCACGAACCGCAGGATAAACCACCCACCGTAGCCTTGGCGAAGGTGGGTAGAGGCTTTCTCCAGATCCGCCGTCAACCTAAACCCTAATCCCTATAACCTATCCCCTAGACTATGGCCCTCACCAAAGTACAGAAACAGGCCCAGCTCACAGAGCTCAAGGATAAGATGAAGAAAAGCAGCTCCGTGATGTTTGCCCACTACATTGGACTCACCGTCCACGATGTGAGCGATCTCCGCGACCAGCTGCGCGCTCAAGACAGCGAAATGAAAGTCGCCAAGAAGACCCTGATGCAGCTTGCTGCAAAAGATCTCGGCCTCCCGGAACTGACCTACGATACGCTCCAGGGTCCGGTTGCCTGTATCTTCAGCTTTGCCGATCCCCTCACCGGCGCACAGGTTGCGTTCAAGTTTGGAAAGGCAAACCCGCAGGTGGAACTGATCGGCGGTATTTTCGAAGGGAAACTGCTCTCCAAAGAAGAAGCAATCGCGATTGCGAAGATCTCGGGCAAGCAGCAGCTCCTTGGTATGTTCGCTGCTATGTTGAACAGCCCGCTTTCGTCCTTTGCACGCGGACTCAGCGAACTCGCAAAGCAGAAAGAAGCACCCGCCCCCAAAGAAGAACCCAAGGCTGAAGCTGCACCTGCTGCACCTGCTGCAGCAGAGACAGCACCCGCTGCAGAAAGCGCTCCGGCAACGGAAGCAGCTCCCGCAGAATCCACACCCGCCCCCGAAGCTTCCGCTGATGCACCCGCTGCAACAGACGCTCCGGCCGCTTAATTCGTTACATTTTTTAATCCCCTCTTACTCCCCCACATTATGGCTGATACAGCTACCATCGAGCTCACCGCAGAGGAGAAGGCAGTCATCACCGCCCTCGAAAAGCTCAACGTTGTCTCCCTCAACAACGTCGTCAAATACATGGAAGTCACCTACGGAATTTCCGCCGCTCCGGTCGCTATGGCTGGTGGTGCAGGCGCTGGTGACGGTGCTGCCGCTGGTGGCGCTGAAGAGAAGGCCGCTTACGATGTCGAATTGGCAGAAGCAGGCGCCCAGAAGATTGCCGTTATCAAGGTTGTCCGCGAAATCACGGGTCTTGCACTCGGTGATGCCAAGGCAGCTGTCGACGGTGCTCCAAAGGTCATCAAGGAAGGTGTACCCAAGGCTGATGCCGAAGCTATGAAGAAGAAGCTCGAAGAGGCAGGCGCTAAGGTCAACCTCAAGTAAATCTCTTCTCTCCAATAGGACTATCAGAAAGGCGGCTTCGGCCGCCTTTTTCGTATCCTGGAAGGGGGCGGAATTGACAATAATGTGCAAAATTGTTGACAATAAAGACGAAAAGCCTACACTGTGACTACAACAGCGACCTTCAGTTGAAGTTACACGGTTCTGCAGCCATCACAGGTAAGCCAATCGAGAAGCCAAAGCTTAAGGGAAACTGTCCAATTATTTTCCTTCTTTTTTCTTTTTATGGCTGATCAGCAGCTTACGTGCCGCGATTGCGGACAATCATTTACGTTCACCGATGGTGAACAGGAATTCTACGCCAGCAAGAACCTGAGCGCTCCACAGCGTTGTAAGGCTTGCCGCTCCGCTCGCAAAAACGATCGTGGCGCAATGCGTGAAATGCACGACGCAGTGTGTGCCCAGTGTGGCTCCGCTTGCCAGGTGCCGTTCAAACCACGTCCGGTTGAGGAAGGCGGAAAGCCAGTCCTCTGCAAGGCCTGTTTCATGGCTAAGCGCGACTCTGATGGTGGCATGGGTTAATTCCCCTCTATTGCATTCAGAAAAAACGCCTCCGCAAGGGGGCGTTTTTCGTAGGTGGGATAAAAAGTGGCCCAGCAGAGCCGTTTCTGCTATACTATAAACAATGACCACGAAGAAACTCCCTGCACAGAAGTCCCCCTGGCTCACCGTTACTCTCGGTATTCTTGGTTTGATCATTGGTTACGGACTCGTGCTGCAGCAGACAGGAGGATTCACGGCAATGGCAGGAAATGCCTATAGTTGCCCCATGAAAAAAGAAGCCTGCACAGGAACAAACTGTGCCAAGAATACGATCTGTTCTTCAGGAGTCTGCAACGCAAATTGCCCGGGAAATTGTCACCACTCGTAATATGATACGCCCTCTCCGCTCCTCGCTTTTCTGGCTGCCTTTTTTGGTATCACTCGTGATCATCGGTGTATTTTTTGGATGGGAACTCGGACTCTTAAACAGCCTCTTCCCCTCTTTGCCACGCCCACCCGCGACGAAAGCAGACATTCTCTTCACGGTAATTTTGGGGCTGATGCTGTCGTTTACAACCGGCCTTGGATTCTGGAGCAACCGCAATGGCAGCTGCCCGCTGAGCGTCAAAAGCGCGACCGGCATTGCCGGCATTCTGGGAGCAGTCACACTGATCTGCCCTGTCTGCATTATTCTTCCAGCATCGTTACTGGGACTCGGATTTATCCTGAGCTTCCTTGCCCCCTTTCTCCCGATCCTCCGCCTGATTGCCATTCTGCTTCTGGCAGTGTGCATCTGGATGCTGTGGCCGAAACGGTAATCTGTCATTGGTTATGTGTTACCTGTTTATTTAGAAAACAGAATCTTTTTCTATTTCACTATCTTTCAGTACCCTGATAACAGGTAACCGATAACAGATAACACATTCATGAAGCGATACACCGAACTCGACATCATCCGCTCTCTCGCAGTCATTGGTATGGTCGTGTATCACGGAGCGTACGATCTGCAGATGTTTCAGGGATTGGATATCGATGTCACAACAGGACTCTGGAAAGTCTTTGAGCGCGTTGTTGCCATCACCTTCCTGCTTCTGGTCGGCATCAGTTTTGCCATTTCCTGGAACCGGACAACGCCGGAGAAACGCAGAATAAAATTCATCAAGCGCGGGCTGATCGTCCTTGGATGTAGCATGCTTGTTTCCCTGGGAACATACATCGCTGATCCCGGAACATATGTACGTTTTGGTGTACTACATCTGATTGGCACATCTATTCTTCTGCTCCCGCTCTTTGCAACACTGAGAGAAAAAAATCTGATGATCGCTTTTCCGCTGATGATCGCCCACGCGTGGGTGCCGCTTTTGCGCGTTCCATCGGAATGGTTGCTGCCTCTGGGATTGATGCCTGCCAATTTTGAAACCGTTGATTATTTCCCGCTGATCCCCTGGTTTGGCGTGGTACTGATGGGACTGGTGATCGGCCAATTGTTCTACGTGGATCACCTGCACTGGCGTGCAAAACTCCCACATCTAAAACCTATCACCCATAACCTAACACCTATCATCACATTCCCCGGACGTTACGCATTGCTGATCTACCTCCTTCACCAACCGGTGTTCATAGGAATAATGCGATGGTTTTAAAAGAGCCGCGCGCACCGCTCGGCTCTACGGGGATTCTCTGGCTTACTGCTTTGGCGTAACCCCCGGCAAATCGCACACAACATGCAGCGGCGCCACCACATGCACCGGTTTTTCGCCACGCTGCCACTGCTCAATGGAATCGATGGAATCGGTGTACATCGCCTTCACGCTGTCATCGGCATAGAACGCAATGTGCGGCGTGACCACAACGGACGGATGATGCACCAGAGATGCATCCAGATGCACATTCGCTTCGTGTTCCAGAACATCCAGCAGCGCGGAGCGGATTTTTCCGCTATCCAGAGCCTCTTTCACCGCAACTTCATCCAGCAACGATCCGCGCGCGGTATTCACAAGAATCACGCCGTTTTTCATCTGGGCAATGGCCTCTCTGTTGATCATGTTTTTCGTATCCGGAAGAGCCGGAACATGCAGGGTGATAATATCGCTCTGATTGAGCAATTCTTCCATCGTGACATACTCCACGCCGTACTGTTCGGTCAGTTCCAGAACACGGCACACATCCACCGCCAGAATCTTCATAGAAAATCCGTGTGCAATCTTGGCCACCACACGCCCGATTTTGCCCGTTCCCACAATACCGATGGTCTTGCCGTGCAGACTCATACCGCGGAGTCCGTGATAATCAAAGCGCCCTTCGGCTACGCGCTTCTGTCCTTCCGTAATATGGCGCATGCTGGAAAGAAGTAGTGCAAACGCATGTTCCGCAATCACGTGCGATCCGTAATCGGGCACGTTACAAACGGTAATCCCCCGTTCCGAACAGGCGTCCAGATCAATGTGATCGTATCCCACCGAACGTGTGCAGAGCAGGGACAGCGATGGCAGTTTTTCGATGACAGCACGCGAAAAGCGCGAGGTGATAAACGTACTGATCACAGCAGCATCGCGGCAGGTGTCTACAAGTGCATCGTCCGCAAGATGCCCGGGGGCAAAACGCGCATCGGGAAAATGCTGGCGAACAATCGCTTCATCTTCCGGATCAACGTCGAGAAAAAGTGGTGAGAACATACAAAGAGTGTAGCCCTTTCCTCACCCGAACCCCAACCCCAACCCGATTGAACAATTTTCCCTAGCCCTCAACCTCAACCTCAACCTAAAAAGACGTGCGCACCGCACGTCTCTACAGAACGATTATCATCGTAATTCTCCATTCTCAATTCTCAATTCTTCATTATACTAACCTCCGCCATGACATTCACGGTTCGTCGTTTAGCTGACGACAAGAAAAAGCGGCGGCCCATCCAGTGGAGAAAATGGATCACCACGATTCTCAAAGTCGGAGGTCCTGTCTTAACCGTGAGCGAAATTCTCTACGAACACGCCAAGAAGAAAATGGATAAAAAGGCGCAGAAAGAGAAAATGCGCGTTAATCTGCTCAAACGGATTTTGGTGATTGCCATCACACTCCTCTGTGCCGTACTGCTGTTTGCAGCAACCGCAAAAGCTCTGATTGATTTGAAAGTACTCAGTTTCAAAAACCTCGTATCGGTCGCCGCATCCGATCTCCCCGTTGATTCCTACGGACACACCAATATCCTGCTCCTCGGAAAAGGTGATGCCGGCCACGACGGTGTGGATCTGACCGATACCATCATGATTGCGAGCTTAGACCCCGCCAAGACCAAGAGCGTTGTCCTCCTCTCTATCCCCCGCGATTTATATCTGCTCAAAACCCAGAACATGGGTGAAGGAAAAATAAACACGATGTACCGCGATTATAAAATTGCACTGATCCGCGATGGAAAGAGCAAAGAAGAAGCATCGCACGAGGCTATGACCGAAGTGGGACAGGAGCTGGGGAAGGCACTCGGCATCGATATCCAGCGTGTGATGATGGTGGATTTCCTCGCATTCACGCAGGCGGTGGATGCATTGGGCGGAGTGGACGTGGAAGTGACGCAGGATCTGCTCGATACCGAGTACCCCGCCGACGAAAACAGTTACACCACGTTTGAAATCAAGGCAGGCATGCAGCACCTGGATGGAGAAACAGCCCTCAAGTACGCCCGCAGCCGCCACTCCACAAGCGACTTCGACCGCTCCCGCCGCCAGCAGCAGATCATCAAAGCATTGAGTGATACCGTCAAAAGCGGCGGCCTGCTCAGTAAGCCCAGCCGCATTCTGGATCTCATGAACATCATGAAAGATCACGTGGAAACAACGCTCGCCGTGCGCGAGATTCTCGGCCTGGCAAAAATAGGAAAGGAGCTCGATCCCGCCAACATGTT
>CAYRQG010000012.1:0-264 GCA_964426345.1 uncultured Candidatus Peribacteria bacterium | reverse complement strand
GCCGAGGCGCTGCGCAAGATAGACGAGGTGCTGGAGCTCGAGCCCGCCAACCTGTTCTCCCGGCAGCTCAACGATCAGAACGGCCTCTACGGTTCAGTCGTACGCCCCGGCGGTTTCCTCTACACCCCGCCCCGCACACAGTTTAAAGGCGCATCGGTACTGCTGCCCGTCTCTATTCCCCCTGAACCCATCACCTGGCGCCAGATTGATCTCCTGGTGCAACTCCTCGTGAATGAGCGTGTGTACCACGCCGACCGCACACCG
>CAYRQG010000011.1:0-14901 GCA_964426345.1 uncultured Candidatus Peribacteria bacterium | reverse complement strand
CCAATCTGAAAATCGTGCAGCACAAAAAGAACGGGGGATACGGGATTGCCGTTCGTTCCGGATGCGACAGCGCGACGACTGACTGGATTGCTTTCATGGATAGCGACGGTCAGTTCAAGGCGAAAGATTTCAACCTGCTCCTTCCTTATACAAAAGACTTTTCCTTCGTGACCGGACGCCGTGCGCACCGCGCCGATTCCTTTGTCCGTAACATGTTTGGCAAGGTGCTCGGCGGCATGAATGTGCTTGTGCTCGGACTCTGGGTGCGCGATGTGAACTGCGGTATGAAAATGTTCACGCGCGAGGTCTGGCCCACCATCCGTCCCACGCGCGGAGTGGAGAAGCTCTTCAATACCGAAATGTTCCTGCGCCTAAAGCGAAACAAAATTCCCTGGAAGACCGTGAATGTTCCGCACTATCCGCGTTTACTCGGAACACCAACAGGAGGATCCATCCGCGTTATTTTCCGCATGTTCAAAGAATTGTGGGATCTGCGTTTTACGTCCTGATCAGGTATTCGGTGATGATACCGGAATCACAAGCGGGCTTGTGGGATCGCAGTGCACACACTTCAGGTCCCAGAGTTTGAAGAGCTGGCGCTGTTTGAAGGCGCTGTCCGTGATTGGTGTATAGAAGGAGAACGGACGGTAGAACTCGAAAGAGATGAATGCGAGCGCGGCAAAGACCATCAGGATGGCAGTCTTTCTTTGATCGGTGAGTCTCCAGTTTCCAATCTGCGGAATTTCCTCGAACACGAGTGCAAGGATAAAGAAGCTGAAGAAGAGCGGCAGGAAGTAGTGGTACAGATACATCACGCGATCAATGTGGGAGACCGCAATCATGTAACACACGTAGAGTGTGCCGAAGGTCAGCATCAGGTACGTGTTTTTCGGGCGCTGTGGAGTCGGCAGGAAGACCGAGGAGAGAAGCACCATGAGTGCCATCAGCACTCCTGCAAACGATGTGAGCCAGATGACGGGATTGCTCTGCAGGTAGAGATACTTGTACGCAAAGCCATCGGGGGTTTCCCAGCGGTAGCTGATACTGCGTGCCCCAATCGGCCAGAGGAACCACGGACTTCCGTTTTCATCGGCCTTGCAGAGGTTGAGGCGGGGAACTCCCTTTTCGTAGTGATGTACAAACGCCAGCGAATCACGCAGCATCACGGGGAAGGAAAGAGGGGAGGATGTTTGATGGTTGGTGAGGATCGTCTTGTACGCGGCAGATGCCTGGTAGTAGCCGTTATCCGGAAGGCTGGGATTAATCTTTGTCCCCAGCGAGAAATGAATCTGCCAGATACCGCAGTAGAGGATGGCAAACCCGATGAATGCCGGAATCATAAACCGGAGCATCTTTTGGACGTTCGGCCAGAATTTCCAACAGAGGAACGGAACAAGCAGCACAAGAATCAGACCGAATGCTTTCGTGGTGAGCAGACAGGCGAAGGCCGCTCCAAAGAGAACCGAAAGCCACAGGAAAGATTTTTTCGATCGTTCTTCCAGGAGAAGAAGGAAGGCAAGAATTGTGAGTGATGCAAAGAAGAGCATCGTTGATTCAAGCATTGCGGATCTCAAATGGACGATCAGCGCGTTATCGAATAAATAGAGGAAGCTGAAGAGCAGCGCCCAGAGCACGCGCCTTGTCAGGATCAGGAAAATGAAAAACAGGACAATCGATGTCCACCACGCAAAGAGCACAGGAAAGAGGCGATAGCCGGCAAACGAAAATCCTGCAGGTGGGTTTTGTGCGTAGTCTGTACCAATAAACTGATTGGTGGCGGGATTGGGGTGCAGGACTTTTTCGCCGAGTGCAATGAAGAGTTTCCCGAGTGGCGGATGCGGTTCCATGAAGTACACACCATTGATGTACTTCTGCGCGCTCGCTATGTGATAGTTCTCGTCCCAGAAGAGGGCGGCGGGATTCTGGTAGTTGAAGACGTACATAAAGAAGCCGGCAACGATGACAAACATCAGTGCGAGCCAGGTTCGGTTATCGTTCAGATACGTGCGGAGGGTGGTGGTTTGCATGTCCGGGATTGTACACAGGAGGGCTTTGGCACACCAAAATCCCCGCATTTCCGACATTGAAAAAAAACCTTAAAAATGCTATAATAACAAGATTATGTTTCTGCTCGCCTCCCCTGTCGATTTACTCACCCAAAAGACCCTTTTGGTCGTCTGCGCCATTACAGCGCTCGCCAGTATCGACCTTGTCCGCCGGTGGAAGCACAAACAGACACATCTGCTGTTTGCGACCATTCTCGGAACTGCCCTATCGCTCGGTCTCATTATAACGGTGAGTGCGTTTTTGCAGCCGGGTGTGCAGGAAAATCCGTACGTGATGGCGTTTGCGGTGTTGGTGGTCATTCTCGGTTGGAGATCACTTTTTGGACCCTGGGAAGTACAGACCAAAGCGACCATCCTCGGAACATTCGTGTTCTGGATTACGCTGCATCTCTATATGAATGATGATATGGAGACGCGCTTTGCGCATTTGATTGCAGCCATTGCCGCGCTCGTTCCAGCGTTCATCTGGTGCCGCCTCTTTTTGCGGTACCACGAAGAGCGCCTGAGTACGGTCCTCCTCATGTTCTTTTCGGGAATGCCTTCGACCGCGCCTATTCTCTTTTACGACGCACTCGTACGTCATGGGGTGGAGATGCAGTTCTTTTTGTTTCAGATTCAGCCCGAAAGTTTCAGCCAGGCATCGCAGACGTTTGTGTCCGGACAATTGGCTCCAACCGGCGGCATGCAAAATGCACTCGTATCCAGCCTCATTTCCTTTGCGATTGTCGGGTGTATAGAGGAAGTCAGTAAGTACTGGGCAGTGGTCCATAGCGGCCGCCGCTTCTTTTCCAGCATTGATGACGCGCTCCAGCTTTCCATTGTCGTTGCCATCGGCTTTGCCTTTGCCGAAAACATCATCAACCCCGCGTACTTCACGTCTTTGGTTCAGCAGTACCTCCTGAGTGGAAAGTCCCCCGATCTCATGGGATTCTTGAGTAATATCCTCGGACGCTCCGTCCTCACAACCATGGTGCACATTGTGGCCACCGGTGTGATGGGCTACTTCCTCGGTATTGCGATCTTCGCAGGACCCTACCTGCAGGAACGTCATGCACGCGGGAAAACGTATCGCATTCTCTTTGCCATTCACCGTGTGCTGCGCCTCCCGGAAATTTCCATCTTCCGTACGCAGATGATGATTATGGGGCTCGCGAGTGCCATCTTCATCCATGGACTCTTCAATTTCCTGGTCACAGTTCCCGATATTCTGCCGGGGAATCCGCGCACTCTCTACGATCTCCTGGGTCACGGTGCGCCTGCATTCCTCGAAAATGTGCCGCTACTCCTGATTCCCTGTCTGCTCTACGTGGTAGGAGGGTTCTGGTTGCTCACACACCTCTTCCTTCTGAAAGACAACATGGTGGAGCGCGGGTTTGTGGTGACCAAAGAAGTCCTCACCGGAGAAATTGAAGAAGAGATATAAGAGCAGAAAAGATGAAGAAGGGAATAGTTGTCTCTCACCTCGCACCGCGTAGAATGGGAAGGCTCTTTCTGATTTTTTGAAAGACCGTTCCCCACTTCGTATGTTCCCTCGTCGTTTCACACTCGCAGCCTCCTCTTTTGCCATCGCTCTTCTTCTGCCCCTGGGACTCTACGCTGCCGATGCCAATACGGTGCTCACCACGCCCGATGCAGCAGCAGTCTCCCGCGGTGATTTTTTGCGCGCGAGTATCCGCACCCTGAATATCACGCTCCGCAATAACGTCACACTCCAGTACCGCCGTCCGGTTCCGGTGTCACTCCAGCCGTATGTGAAGACCGCTCTTTACTATAAAGCGCTGCCATTCGGAAACGATCTCAACCTCGCACAGAAAATCACCCGCGGTCAGGCCATTCAGATGCTTGCAAGTTTTGCTGGCCTCAAGCCCACTCAAACCTACAGCGCCTCCTATAAAGATGTCGGAGCCGATGTCGGGTTGCAGAATGCCGTGGAGATTGCGATCGAGAACGGATGGATTGCCCCGCAGAGTGGGACGTCGTTTGGTATTGATCTCTCCCTGAATGGTGCCGATGCCCGTGCTCTCTTGAATGCCGCTTCACTCTCGGCTCTTCCCGCCGGACAGAGTTCGTCCCAGAGCTCTTCCACGCGCTCGTCATCCACCACCATTTCCCGCGGAAAAACGAAGCCGAGTGTCAGTTTACCCAATGAAAGTTTGCTGCAGACACTGTGGCAGCTCATCAATAATCAGTATCTGCACACCGAAAATATCGATACCACGGAAGCATCCTACAGCGCTGCAGAAGCACTCGTCGAAAGTCTGAAAGATCCCTACACCATGTTCCTGCGCCCGCTCCCGGCCAAAGAATTCCAGGATCAGATTGGCGGAGAGATTTCGGGGATCGGCGCTCAGGTGGAATACAAGGATAACATTCTCACAATCGTTGCCCCTATTTCCGGATCACCCGCAGAGAAGGCAGGACTCAAGCCCGGCGACAAAGTCCTTGCTGCCGATGGACTCAACATCACCAATATCGGATTTTTGGAAGCGGTGAATAAGATCCGCGGTCCCAAAGGAACATCGGTCAAACTCCACATCAATCGTGACGGAACGGAAATGGATATCACCGTGCAGCGCGATACGATCAAGCTCCCGGAAATCGATGTCTCGTATCAGGGTACAATTGCCGTCGTCCGCCTGTCCCAGTTTGGGGAGACAACCGACCGTGATCTCCGTGGCCTTCTGAAAGATGTTGCCACCCATCATCCCACGGGTCTGATTCTGGACCTCCGCAATAACCCGGGTGGATTGCTGCATGCTGCTGATATTACAGTGAATAATTTCCTCCCGAAGGGCAGCACCGTTGCACACATCATCACGCGCGAAGAGGATTCAACCGAACAGACCAACGACGAACCGACCATCGATGCCAAAGTGCCGATGATTGTTCTGATCAATAAAGGATCCGCCAGTGCGTCGGAAATTACCGCTGCCGCATTGCAGGATTACAAGCGTGCCACTATTGTCGGAGAGCAATCATTCGGAAAAGGAACGGTGCAGCAGATTCTGCAGTTCCGTGACGGCTCCGAACTGAAGATGACGATTGCCGAATGGAAGACGCCGCTCAGCCGCAAGATCAACGGAATCGGTGTGACTCCCGATGTAGTGGTAACCCGGAGTGAAACGCGCGACGATCAAATGATAAAAGCCCTCGAACTATTACGTTAAAGAAGAATTCCAATCCCCATTACTCATTACTCATAACTCATAACTGATAACTCATAACTCGTCATGCATCCTCTTGTTACCGATCTCATAGGCGATACCGAAGGTCCCTGTATCTCGCTCTACCTGCCGATGCTCCCGGGCCTCACGCACAGCGCAGAAAATATTGAGCGCCTGAATCGTATCCTCAGCGATCTTGAACCGCGTCTGCAGCCCTACGGCATCACCGGAAAAGCGCAGTCACAGTTCTTCGCGTCTGCACGCGGCTACGCCGACAGCGTTCTTGCTGCCGGAGTGATGGGCGGAACGCTCGCGCTCTTTCTCTCGCCGTTCTCGTTTCATGCCTACGTTCTTCCTGTTGAAAGCGAAGACCGTATCGTGATCGGCCCGCGCTTTTATATTACGCCACTCCTTCCTTTCCTTTTCAGTTCTATGCATTACTACATTCTTGCGCTCAGCAGAAACCGCGCACATTTCCTCGAAGTCAAAAACGCCGAAATCGAAGCGCTTCCTATTGCCGGTATGCCTGCCAATGTGGAAGATGCGTGGGCCGGCATGGAAGAACAGACAGAAGAATTTCAATCAAACACGAAAGATGATGCGGAAGTAGAAACCAAACTCTATCTGCAAAAAATTGCGAAGAGCCTCCACACCTTCCTGCACGAGCAGCAGTTGCCCCTCGTCTTTGCGGGTGTCGAAGAATTGTACGGACTCTACAAGCACCTTGATACATCGGGTCGTCTGCTCGAAGAGTACGTAAAGGGAAATCCCGATCACATGGAAGCAGAAGAGCTGCTCAAGCACGCAGATCCCATTGTGAAAGCAGCAGCCGACAAGCGAAACCTCGCTTTCCTGGAAAGTTATGGAAATGTGGCTGGTACCGGAAAGACTTCGACGGATTTGAGCGATATCCTGGATAGCGCTGCAGCCGGCAAAGTGGATATGCTCTTTATTGCAGAAGGCGCGGAGCAGTGGGGGACATTCAACCTGGAAAGTGGCAAGAAAGAACTGCACGAAGGTCCGGAAACCGATAATGAAGAATTGCTCGGATTGGCCGCAAATCACACGATAAAGCACAAAGGACACGTCGTTTCGCTGCCCCTGGACAAAATGCCCGAAGGCAAGCAAATTGCCGCTATTCTTAGGTTTTAGCTTATAGGTTTTAGGTTATAGGGCCTGGAAAATACAGTTCTCCTAAAACCCAATCCCTAAAACCTATCACCTAAACCAGAATATTCTCTTGCATCCACCCTTTCTCTCCCCTAAGCTCCCTCTACTTTTATGGCTATCTACGCAATCAAACACGGCGAAGAGTCCAATGACCGCTTGCAACAGCGCTTCAAGCAGCAGGTTCAGAAGTCCGGTCTTATCCGCCTTCTGCGCGAACGTGCGCACCTGGTCCGCAAGCCAAACACCCGTCTCATGCGCAAGCGCGCTCTGATGCGTGAAATGTATCGCGCTCAGAACAAAAAGAAGAAGTTTTACAGCAACATGTAATCTTCCTCCACTCTCGATTCTAAAAGCCACCGCGAACCGGTGGTTTTTTGTATCTAAAAATACCCGTCGTGGTTCTCATCAATGATGAGCGACGGGTGAAGTGCATGTGATATTGAGCTCACTTGGTTGTGATTTCGTCGAGTGTTAAAGTTTTTGCTGCGACGAAGCGTTCTTCAACCCAGGTCAGGAGTGGCGGATGCTTGCTGGCGATCCTGAAGATGAGTCCTGCATCACTGATGGTTTTTTCCTTCAGGGTGGGGTATGGAACATAGGTCGTTCCCATTGTGACGTCAAAGATTGAAAGATCGGCGTCTTCATATGATGCGATTTTTACTGTCGCCATCCACAAGCCTTGTTCAAACGTTGCTTGGCTGTATGGTCCCCAGACATGAGGATGCAGAGGTATATTCATTTTCGTAGATACACTGTCGTTTTCTCTTGCAACCCATTCTCCCTGGAAGGCGAAGGATTGCCCAAAGTTGAGATAGATCGGTTGTGGCCTATGTCCGGTAGCATATTCGCTCAAAGGAGTGCCTTCCCGGGCAAGCATCAGTGTTCCGACTCCCAACTCAAACCCTCCCGGCAAATTGCGTCCTGACTTTTGGAGAAAACCCGGTTTAATCCCGCCTCTTTGTACAACATAATACAAATTCTGGTTACACATCGCATTCATACAACGTTCCTTGATGGCTGAAAGATCGGTGACCCACAAAGGCACACACACTTTAATCAAATTACTTTATTTCTACATCATGTCAAATAAACCGCGCCTTGACAGGATCATAAAAAAAAATGAAATGGCTATTTCACTACACAAAAATCCGCTATCATCCTTTCCGTAGAAACCGTATCAAACGTGCAGTTTTCTTCACTCAATCCGACTTTTTCGTTTCCTCATTCACTTTCGATTCCTATGGCAGATTCCAAGAACTACGGCGCCGCTCAAATCCAGGTCCTTGAAGGACTCGAGCCAGTGCGCAAGCGTCCGGGTATGTATATCGGTTCTACCGATGTACGTGGTTTGCATCACCTTGTATGGGAAATCGTCGATAACTCGATTGACGAAGCCATGGCCGGACATGCCGATACGATCTTAGTGACATTGAACCCAAACGGATCGGTGAGTGTGCAAGATAACGGACGTGGTATTCCGGTCGACATGCACCCGACAGCCAAGAAGTCTGCACTGGAAGTGGTGCTCACAACCCTGCATGCCGGAGGAAAATTCGGTGGTGATGATTCCGGATACAAAGTCTCCGGAGGGTTGCACGGTGTGGGTTCGTCTGTGGTGAACGCACTCAGCGTTGAAATGAAAGCGGAAATCTTCCGCGAGGGAAAAGTGTATATGCAGGAATACCGCCGTGGAAAACCGGTTGCGGATGTAAAAGTGATTGGCAAGACAGAGAAGATGCACGGAACAGTCATCACCTTCCTGCCCGACGAAGAAATTTTTGACACACTCGAATTCAGCCTCGATACGCTCCTCACACGTTTCCGCCAGCAGTGCTACCTCACCAAGGGAATCACGCTCGCGGTCATGGATGCACGTCCGGTCCGCCCGGAGAACGATTTGCAGTATCCACGCCTCTACCGCTTCTCCTTTGAAGGAGGAACGGCTGCATACGTAAAGCACCTCAATGAATCCCAGGAGAAAATCGGCAGCCCGATTTCGTTTGAAAAAGACACGCCCGATGGTGCCGTGGAAGTAGCTCTCCAGTACACGCAGTCGTTCAACGAACACGTGCTGAGCTTTGCAAACAACATCCACACTGCAGAAGGTGGACATCACCTCACTGGTTTCAAAGCAGCACTGACCCGTACCATCAACGCCTACGCCCGCAAGTTTGAACTACTCAAAGAGAAAGACGAAAACCTCTCTGCCGATGACGTCCGTGAAGGACTCACAGCGGTGATTTCCGTCCGCCTCCGCGAACCGCAGTTCGAAGGACAGACCAAGGCCAAGCTCGGAAATGCAGAAATGAAGACCGCTGTGGAAACAGTGGTGAATGAAAAGCTTTCGCAGTACCTGGAAGAGCATCCCGGAGAAGGAAAAGAAATCGTTTCCAAGTGTCTGCTTGCCGCTCGCGCCCGTATGGCTGCACGCGCCGCCCGCGATTCTGTGATCCGAAAAGGAGCACTCGAAGGAATGACGCTTCCAGGAAAGCTGGCCGACTGTTCCAGCCGCGATCCGTCCCAGAGCGAAATTTACATCGTCGAGGGAGATTCCGCTGGAGGTTCTGCAAAGCAGGGTCGTTCCCGCGAATTCCAGGCGATTCTGCCGCTTCGTGGAAAAATCCTGAACGTCGAACAGGCGCGTCTCGACCGCATGCTTGCAAACAATGAAATCAAATCTCTCGTGATTGCACTCGGAATCGGAATCGGCGAAGTGAAGGATATGAGCAAACTCCGCTATCACCGCGTGGTGATCATGACCGATGCCGACGTGGATGGCGCACACATCCGCACACTCCTTCTGACTCTCTTCTACCGCTACTTCCCGGAACTCCTGGAACGCGGACACATCTACATTGCTCAGCCGCCACTGTACAAAATGCAGAAGGGCAAAGATGTACGCTATGCCTTCAGCGATGAACAGAAGGAAGATGTCATGAAAGAATGGGGTATTCAGGCCGATGAAGCATTGGTTGTTGATGCCGGCGAAGAGGAAGCGGAAGAGGCAACAATCACCGAAGAGGAAACACCCGCAGACACTGCCAAGAAAGAAGCGAAGAAATCCTCGAAGCTGAATATCCAGCGCTACAAGGGTCTGGGAGAAATGAACCCCGAGCAGCTGTGGGAAACAACCATGGACCCCGAAAACCGCCTGATGCTCCGCGTGACGATTGACGATGCCGAGAAGGCAAATGCAATCTTCACCACGCTCATGGGTCCGGAAGTAGCACCACGCCGCAAGTTCATCCAGACACACGCGAAGAGCGTGCAGAATCTGGATATCTAAAGCTTTCTTTTGTTACTTTCTATGATTTCGGTTTCTGCATCTCCTGCATATCTTATTGGAAGAGACGATGATCCGAAGTATCAAAGTGAATCGCGCGACCGGGCTATAAGTCTCGTGCAACAGGATGTTCTTTTGCTTGATCAAATTGGTTCAAACCGGAAGCTCTATCTTGCACTCGTTCAGCTGCGGACATTAACGGAGCAACTCGTTCGCGACTATCCCGTACATACGCAGTCTACAATTATTCAATGCAGAACATTATTTTCAAAAATTATCAGCGTAGTGGATAGCAATAAATTCATGCCACTTGAAAGCGGACAAATGGATATGGAAGAACTCTTAACGATTTTTGATAATCGGCGACGGAATTATGAGAGTGCAGCGCTTACTCTCCCGGATCCACAAAGTTCCCGAGGTGATCTTTGATCGTGTAGTGATCCAGCTGATCTTCGCCGAGTAATTTCTTCACCGTGGAAATGGCGTCTTTAAATTTGATTTCCTTCTGCTTTCCGGCACGCATGTCACGGAGAATGATGGTGCTGTTACGCACTTCCATTTTGCCGAGGAGCAGCGTGTACTTGGACTCGAACTTATCGGCCAGGCGCATCTGACTCTTCAAGCTTGCTTCACCCAGTGCACCAATGGTGTGCACACCTTCCTCGCGAAGCTGTGTGATCAACTGCAGACACGTCTTCTTTGCTTCCGGACCAAGCTGCGCCACAAACACATCAACCTGATCTTTGTTCGGAGCTTTTACACCCGCTTCCTTCATGTGCCAGATAATGCGCTCAATACCGCAGGCAGCACCGAGTCCCGGGGTCGAATGACCACCAAGGAGCTCAATAAGGCTATCGTAGCGTCCGCCTCCACCCACTGCATTCTGTGCACCTGTGGAACTATCCCAGTATTCAAAGACGGTCTGGTTGTAGTAATCCAATCCGCGAACGAGTGTCGGGTTTGGGGTGTAATCAATATTCAATGCTTCCAGATACTCCAGCACTGTCTCGTGATACTTGCGTGAGTCATCATCAATAAACTGATCAAGTTTAGGAGCACCCTTCAGAAGGACCTGTGTATCCTCTTCTTTGGAATCAAGCAGGCGCAGGGCATTTCCTTCCAGACGTGAACGGTCCAGCTCCGGCAGGTGACGCTCTTTTCCAATGAAGAAATCTTTGAGAGCCTGCTCAAAGGCTTTGCGGTTTTCACTGTTTCCAATGTTATTGATCTGGAGTTTGAGGCGCGGGAGAATCTGCAGATCCGACAGAATCAAGGTGAGAGTCTGGATAAGCTGAGCGTCGAGGCTTGGGTCTTTCAGTCCGATCAATTCCAAATCGAGCTGGTGGAACTGGCGGTAGCGACCTTTCTGCGGACGATCGTGGCGGAAGCAGGGGCCAATGGCGTAGAACTCCACGGGCTGCGGCAACTGCTGCATGCCATGTTCAATGTATGCGCGGCAGATACCGGCCGTAAATTCTGGACGAAGGGCGAATTCCGCTGTTTCTTCTGTCTTTTGATTGGCTGTTACCAGGAAAAGCTCCTTCTGGACGATATCGGTCTGAGTTCCAATACCACGCTCAAAAATCGCACGGTTCTCGTAAATAGGCGGATCAATACGCTTATACCCGGCCTGACGTGCGCGGTGACGTACAGCTTTCTTGATATACGTCATGTACTGCTGGTCATCCGGCAGGACATCGTGAACGCCTTTCGGTGTGCGGAAGAGGGGTTGTGACATAAAGCGTAAGTTTAACGATTGCGATTGAGGAGATCCACCGTAGCTTTAGCGAAGGCGGATGGTGTACGGAACAATGGTTGCGACATAGGAGAATAAGCCCCTCAGGCTTGAATAGTACCCCTTGAGGGTAGCAGGCTTTACATGCCCTGCCAAGGGTCGATACAGCTGTATGGAGCCAAACGCCGATTGTGTCACGTAATATTGCTTTATTTATAAAATTATGTTTAAATATCATTATTCCTGCAAAGGAATGTTTGTGAGAATCGGTTTTTCACAACGTCGGTTAGAAACAATCTTTGTGTAAGGAGAGTGAAAGTGTATCGATTTTTTGTGGGTGCAGCTGCGTTTGTGTTGTCCTTTTGTTCGGTGCAGGTCGGCGTGGCGGAAGTCACCATTACCTATACCGGAGAGACCTTGCCGGTGTATGTCGTGTATGGCGACGGCACGAAGAAGGGGCAACCGTACTTCGAAACAAATGTCGTCGATGGAGTCGTCTTGCGGAAGTTTCCTGTGAAGGCGGGGAATGTGAAGATTTGGGTGCGCCCCAAATACAATCAAAGTTGCTTTATGCCGGTCCAATATGCTTTGAATGGAGACACTTTTGGAGAGCCAACAATTTCTGCCGAGTCATTTACGGTCAAAGATGGGGATGACATTTTCATCCGCATCTTAAAGCCCATCGCTCCGTGGAACTCTATTGTTGTCGAAGCGAAAGGAAAACCTGTTCTTGTGGGACTGGCACGCCCTACCATCGACAACCGCGAATTGTTGAATTGGGAAAGCGGGGATGGTGCAGGTGAAGAGGAATTCTCCAGTTCTCTGTTTTTTCTTGCCGAGTACGGTGTGGAGAAAATGGCCGTGCGCGTCGCGAAGAATTATAAGGCGACGGGCAAAGATCGTATTGATCACATATCTGTCATCCCTTCCGTAGGCCTGGAGCTTTCGGAAGAAGAATTGGTAGAGGTTGTGACAAATGGATTGACCAAGATCATGAAGCAAGCACCAGCGCAAAATCTCACCATTTATCCGACCATCGGAGAAGAGGTGAAAAAAGCAAAGGATTTGCTGGCTGCAGGACGCGGCAGGAAAAATTCCAAGACTGAATAATCTCAAAGATTTTTGAACCGACAAACCCAGGGTTGCCGTCTCGTACGTCAGCTCTGGTTTGTTATGTCAACATGATGCTTCCAAACCGGACGAATCCAGACCAGATACACCATGATTGCTTCCATCAGCAAAAATCCGATTCACACTGATTGTCTATATAAGTGGGGCGACCGAAGGGACTCGAACCCTCGACCCTCAGGACCACAACCTGATGCTCTAACCAACTGAGCTACGATCGCCATAATGAACCGTGATGTGAATACAGGATCGCGAGTATGGGTTGGTTAGAGGCTATTTTTCTCTTGTTCGAATCCCCAAGGGGATTCTTAACCCAACTGAGCTACGATCGCCATAAGTGAATGCTTTCCTAAAAGAATGCCCGCGTAGTGTAGCAGCTTTGTAAAGACGCTCAATCCAAATCTCTCTTAGGATTCTGTAGGCGGCTGCGGATTCAGACTATCGGCCCGGATGAACGCAATCGGCGTATCGGACGATTGTACGGGTTTTGGAGCAGGTGGAACGGCTGGCTGAACCTGGGGAATCGGCTGCAATACAGGAGGCACCGGAGCTTGCTGTACAGGCATCTGAACAGGGGCTGGTTTTGGTGCAGGTGGCACAACAGGTGCAGGAGGAACGGGTGCCGGCGTTACAGGAGGTGTAAACGGTTTGGGAGCTGCAACTGGCGCTGCCGGAGCAACGGGTGGCTTCGGAACGACAGGAGCTGGTGTGACTGGTGGTGTAAACGGTTTGGGAGCCGGAGGCACAACTGGCGCAGGAATCACCGGAGCCGGGACAACAGGTTTTGGTTGTACTGGAGCAGCAGGAACAGAGGGTACTGCAGGAACTTTCGGTTGCACGACAGGAGCTGGCCTTGGGACGACTGGTGCAGGGTTTGGATTGACTGGCGCTGCAACAGACGGAGCGACTGGTGGCTTCGGAGGTTGAACGATTGCCGGTGTCACTGGTGCCGCAGAAGCAGAAGGAGAAACAGGCGGCTTGGGGGCGGCAGGAGCAACTGGTGCCGGAGGAGTAACGGGCCTTGGAGGAGTGGGTACAGCAACAGGAGCCGGAGGAACCGGAGCGACCGGAGGCTTGGGGGGAACCGGCGCAGGAGTGCTCACTGGTTGTGTTACAGGTGCGGGTGTTGTTGCTTTCTGCAGCCACGATGGAACAGGAGCAGTGTTTGCAGGAGTAGCAGCTGCAGGTTGCGGCTTTGGAGCAGCAGGAGTCGGTGCAGGGGGTGTTGCAGGCATTGCTGGAGCGGGCGCAGCAGGTTTAGGGGCTGCAGGGCTCTGGACTGGTGTGGAAGCAGTTTGCAGCCAGGGAGGTGTCGTGCTGCTTGCTTTGACAGGAGCCGGGGGAGTTGCAGCTGCAGGTTTTGGAGCTGCAGGAGCAGGTGTGGGAGCTGGTGTCGGGGTCGATACAGGAGCGGGAGCAACTTTTGCAGAACTATCCAACCCTTTCTTCAGCCAATCAGGTGCTGCCTTGGTATCGATACGCGGAGTGTCGGCAACAGGAGCGGAACTGCCCGCATTCTCTTCGCGCTTCACGACATCTTCCTTTGACGGTGTTTTCACGGCCGCAGCAACAGGTGCCGCAGGAATGGAAAGAGGTGGGGGAGTTTTTGATGTCTCATCTTTGCTGATGATATTTTTCTCCATTTCCGCAAAGGTCTGATCCAATGATTTTCCGCGACGCAGTTTTCCAACAATGAATGTGAAGCCGAGTCCCAGTAATACAAAGAATACGAAGACACCGACAGCAAGGAGAATGGTCATAATGGGAAGGCCGCTAAAGAAACCTCCGGAGGAATTTGTATCCGGTGTGGAGGCTTGTGATCCATCGCTGCTGGTTGATCCACCTGTAGTGGGGAGTTCAACAGCAATTTGCTGCTGCTCACTGGCAATGGTCTGTCCGTCAATCAGATTGCGCACCTGAAGCGTGACCAAATACAGTCCGCCGCTTCCGTATGTGTGCAGGGGATTGACCAGCAAACTTTCCTGGCCGTCACCAAATGTCCAGTGATACAGGAGTGGAGTATTTGCAGATATTGGAGTGTCGGACTGGGCAGTGAACTGAATGGTGCTGTCTCCCACTTTATCGGATTTGATATGAATAGGGCTGACGATGCTGCCCTGCTGTTGAGCAAACTCCAGGCTCTGAATATCGATGGTCTGGATACGCGCTGCGCCGTCCGGACCAAGAGTGGTCACAGACATCTGGCGGCTGGAGAGAGGAGTTGCGAACCAGACGTAGAGAGGTTCCGCGTAGAGCTGGAAAAAAGTTGCCTGATTGTTTACGTCGTTGCTCGGGTTTCCGTCGTTATCGGAATCTTTCGAGGTATCGATATCGAGGGCGAGCGGCTTCAGGTCC
>CAYRQG010000010.1:0-14946 GCA_964426345.1 uncultured Candidatus Peribacteria bacterium | reverse complement strand
CCATTTCTCATTTGCAGATATGAAGGTCGATAATGCGGTTTTTACCATGGGAGCTCTTGCGATGTTCGCAGCCTTTTTGGCGCTCTTCCCGGGTGATGAAGAAAGCGAAGATGAGCCGGTCTTCCGCTGGCAGTGGGTTGTTTTGGCAGGACTCTTTGTGGGATTCGGATTTGCGATGAAACCGACTGTGGTGATGGTTATGATGACGGTCTTCTCGCTCTTCCTGGGAGTCCTCTTGCAGGGATGGGCGTTTGTGGGAGGCGGATTCCTCGCGTGGGTACTCTTCACGAAACAGGATGTCTTCCATCCGTCTGATTTTTTCAGCAAGGTCTTTGGCAATCCTGCACTGCTTTCCACCACAGCCGTGATGCTGATTTGCGCAGTGATCGGTCTCGCGTTTGTGGTATACGCCGCGTATCTGCGCCCACAGAGAATAAAGCACACGCTGCTTGTTCTCGCTGTCTTCTTTGGAGTGGCTGGCGCGTCTATCATGCCGTGGATTTTGCATAACAATATTATGGCGGGTCGCGTTATTCCCCGCCTGATGCTGAGAGCTCCCAATATCTCCGCACCGGAATTTGTGCTGGATGGCTCACCATCTGCTGCTCCCAATACACGTTCTTTGCCGGCAGACCTGCTGGTCAATCTGAAGGGGGAGGGATGTGTCGGCAGCACGTCCAAGTCCGAAGAGCTGGATCGTTACTGGGGATACGGCACCGGCATCTCACACTACCTTGGATTGCCGTGGCGCTCTGTTATGAATGCGGATAGTGCCGGTTACTACGTCACCACCATGCCGGGACTTCTGCTTTTCCCGCTCATTCTTCTCCTGCCGTTCTTCTGGACGAAGCGCGGTCGCTGGTTGCGCTGGCTCCTTGCCGCAACCCTCTTCCTCATTCTCCAGTGGATTTTCTTCGCAAACGGCATCCTCTGGTACGGCATTGGTATGTTCCTGGGGCTGACTGTGGGACTGGAGGCACTGGTTACACGCGCACCGGATAAATCAACCAAGAGCATTGCAGCGATTGCACTCTTCCTGTCGTTCATTGTGGTCTTTGGCAACCGCTTCTGGCAGTTTGAAACACAGCGCAATCTCTATACCTATCCGCTCGGACTTGTATCCGCAGGGGCAATGGAAGAGCGCACCATTCCGCACTACAACACCATCCGCGATGTCGTGGAGAACCGTGCTGCAGACATGCCGAATGCACCGTACGTCTTCCGTATTGGTACCTTCATTCCGTACTTTATCCCGAAAAACCTGGAACTGCTCCCGGTTGCCGATAACCAGTTGAACCTGTTCAGCTGTATCAATCAGGGTAAAGATGCGCAGCTCACCATCAAGCGTCTGAAGGCTCTCGGATTCAACAGTATTATTTTCGATACGAATACGCAGACCATCGAAAAAGATCCGAACGGTACGCTCCACAAGAAGGTCAAAGAATTCCTCGATTTCGTGAATACACCGGGACTCGGATTGCAGGTGGTGGTAAACGACGTTGAAGGCGGTATCGCATTCCTCCTCTTGCCGTGATTATTGCTGTTATTCCCGCCTACAACGAAGCGACACGCATTGCATCAGTCGTGGCGGGTGTGCAGCGCTATGTCAGCCGCGTGGTTGTGGTGGATGACGGATCGAGCGATGGGACAGGAAAAGCTGCGGAGGAAGCCGGGGCGTTCGTGGTCCGTCACATGAGTAACAGCGGAGCGGGGGCGGCTACCATGACGGGACTGGAAGCGGCACGGCTGCTGGGTGCCACGATTGTGGTCACGCTCGATGCCGACGAGCAGCATGCATCTGAAGATATTCCTGCAGTACTGAAACCCCTGGAAGAAGACCGTGCCGATATTGTGTTTGCCAACCGCTTTGGAGCGCGCAATAAAATCCCGTTCATCCGCCGCGTTTTCAATGGTATCGGAAACATTGTGTCCTTCCTGGCTACGGGACTGTGGGTGAGCGACAGTCAGTGCGGATTCAAAGCGTTCGGCCCCAAAGCACTCTCGCAAATTACCCTGCGTATGAGCGGGTTTGAGTTCTGCACCGAGATTGTGCGCGAAACGGCGCAGCATCACTGGCGCAGTGTGCAGGTGCCCATCAAGGTCGTTTATTCTGAGTACACTCTGGCCAAAGGACAGTCCTTTGCAAATGGAGTGCGGACCGCTTTTAAGATATTGCTCCGCTCTTTTCTTCGATAGAATTATGATTTATGAATTACGAATTACGCGGCAATCAATATTCTTTTTTTCCATAAATCATTACTCTTAATTCATAATTCAGTTTTTTATGACATTAACCCCCTACCAAATTGTCGTCCCCATCCTGTCCATCATTGCGATGGTCTATGCATGGAACCTGGTTCTTCGTCAGAAGAAGACGATCTGGGAAGCGCTCCTCTGGACGGTTTTCTGGGGAGTGATTGCGTGGATTGCGCTTTATCCGGGCATGCTTTCGTACCTCACTGCGGTGACCGGTATCAAGAGTCAGGAAAATGCGGTCGTCTTTACCTCCATTGGAATCATCTTCTTCCTCGTGTTTTACATCATTATCCGCCTGGAAGAGCTGGAACAGCGCCAGACCAAAATGATCCGGGAAGTGGCGCTCCGTGAGGTTGGATTAGAGAGAAAGACGAAGAAAGACTAAGATTGAGGGATGAGATTGGGGCCGAAGAACGGGTTCGGGTTCGGGTGGGGGTTCGGTATACTGGTTCTATGCAGACGATCGTTTTGATCAGCCCGTACTGGAAAGAGCACCATCGCTGGATGGTCAGCTCTTTCAAGCTGGCGGAACTCTGGCAGAGGATCGGGTACAAGGTGGTCGTGGTGTGCATGGGTGCCGAGACGCGCATTGAAAAAGTGTCTGACACGCTCACGGTGCATTTTCGCAAAGATATCTTTTTGAAAGATCCGCTCAACTTCGGCATTGCCCTTGGATTTGCCGGTTATGTGCGGCGCGTGACTGGAGAAGTGAAGCCTGATCGTATCGTCATCAATAAAGTGCTGTTCTGGAGTTCGTTTTCCATTCTGTCGCTTCGCTTGCGCGGCTATAAAGTGGATGTTCTTACCGATGCGCTGGTAGGGATGACCTGGTTCCCGCGGGGTGTGTTGCCGGGCATCATCATGCGGATTGGTGCCTGGACAATGGGGTGGCTGGTGTTGCTGTGCGCGGACCGCGTTGTCTTTTTCCATCCGCAACCGGAGCGCATGCTGCGATTTTTGGGGATCAGCAAGAAATCCCGAGTGATTCCTACAGGCATCGATCCGCTTCCCTACACGCACAGTGTAAGCAGCCGGGGATCAGAACTGAAAGTGACGTATGTCGGACGCTTGGAATCGGTGAAAGGCGTCGATGATTTTTTGGCTGCATGTGTCCCTCTCAAGCAGGAATTCCCCCAGCTTTCAGTCGAGGTGGTTGGCTGGTACAAAGACGCTCATCCGCTCGTGAGTGAATACGGCGATGACGTTCGATTCACAGGACTGCGCGATGATATTCCTGCCATTCTTGCTGCTACCGATATTTTCGTCTTGCCCAGCTACAGCGAAGGACTCAGTAATGCACTCATGGAAGCAATGGCAAGCGGATGTGCGTGCATTGCAACGGAAGTGGGAGGCAACCGGTACCTGCTGCAAAACGGAGTCTCGGGGTTGCTCTACACAGCGGGGGATCGGGAAGCACTGGCATCGCATATCCGCCGGCTGATTGCAGACCCGGCAAAGCGCCGCGACTTGGGTATTGCTGCGCGCAAACGGATTGAAGAAGTCTTCAGCTGGGAATCTGTGGGGCGGCAGTACGCGGGATTTTTCAGCGAATAAAGGATCGTACCCAGAGCCCCAGAATTTCTTTCTGGAACAGAGGGAATGTGCGTTCTGCCATGTACCGGTCGAATAGGGGGAGGCCGTTTTGCAGTCTTTTCCACGATGTCTCCAGGCGGTTTTCCGACAGCAGCACACCCCGGTAACCGGCGTCCTGAATGGCACTCAGTGTGCGATCGTCGTAATCACCTTCCGATCCGAAGGGAATAGAAAAGACTTGTGTAAGTGGTACCTTCAGGGATTCCAGGAGTGCCTTGTTTTTCGCAATATCCTCGCGCTGCTCTACTGCCGTGAGCGATGCTGCCACGTAGTGGTTAAACGTGTGATTGCCGTACGTAATGAGCGGGTTACGGATGAGTTCATCCGGATGATGCAGACAGGCAGACGGTCCGACAGTAAGGCGCTTCTCCTGCAAAAATGCATCGATGGTTTCATCTACCTTCTTGCTGTTCACGCTGGGCATTTTACTGCGGCCGTAGAAGGTGTCGGTGGTCATGCCGTCTGTGGTGTTGTGCTTTTTCTGGTAGAAAGAAAGGAAGGCATCCACAAGATTGCCGTTCATCAGAAAGCGCACTTTGTCCCGCCAGAATGTGCCTCCTTCAAGCGTTGTTCCAATAATGAAGATGGTAGCGGGAACATTCATGGCAATGAGCTCCGGTACGGTTTCTTTGAAAATGCAGGAATATGCATCATCAAACGTAATAGCTGCTTTTCCCGGTCCGGGGTGCAGCAGATAGTCATCCACCGATACGAGATCGAAATATTTCTTCAACCAGCGTACCTGGGCAAAAAGTTCCTCGGGTACCACATTGTGGAGTCCCTTTTTGAGGTCTGCAGGCACATGTTCGTACGTCGCGTGGTACAGCAAAATATGCGATCGGTGTGAAGGCTGAAAGCGATTAAGGACACTGTAGGCTCTCATACTGTGTGTGTAGAAAAGCGCTTTCCGTTCTCGACCACATCAACGGTATCCAGTGTCTGCGCAGCCTCTCGTCGTACATGCTCAGCAAGAAATGCCTGATGTTTCTTCACGTAGGTACGCGCCACCCAGTCATTGAAATCGTGATTGTAGTAGAGCCTTCCCCCGGTCCACTGTGGTGTTGCCTGCAGTGTCTGTGCTTCTGCGTGTTTCAGCGCTTTTACCATAAGCGTGATACCGGTATCGATCGCCCTGCAGTTGATGGTGCCGTAGGTATCGTCTTCTGTAACCGATAGACGTTCTGTGTAGACAATATCTCCGGAGTCGATACCGAGGGACATCTTGTGTACGGTGACACCAAAGTAGCCGTATTCATTTTCAATGATGGGCCACATGTTTGTGTAGCCACCGCGGTAGTAGGGGGAGAGTCCTGTGTGAATATTGAGCATGAGAGGCGCAATGCTCATCAGGTCTTTCCCAATCAGACAGGTTCCCATCACCACAATCACATCCGGTTTGGCCGCACGGACCAGTTCCACATAGTGGGAATCGTTCACTGATTTGTGCGTTTTTTCCACATGTGCGAGCCGCAGGTGTGCATGCTCTTTTTCAAAAAGTTCTTTCTGGCCGTGAAAGGCCGCTTCTTCCGCAGCTGCCTTTTCTCCAAAAAGAATGCGTTCATACTGTCCAAAGACACGTTGCAGCATCACATTTTTCAGACTGGTGAAGAAAATTTTACGGCCCAGCGCCCGCTTGATTCGTGCCTGCATCGTTGTTTCCTTTACCACCATTTTTGCACCGGTGATGACGCCCACCACCTGTTCTGTTTCCTGAATGATGCGATTCGCAAAGAAATAATGACGGTCCGCCTGATCTGTAAGAACAACTATGCGCATGTGCGTTCATTGTAGCATCAATCTCTCTTACGCCGTTCATTCGTCTTCTGTTATGCTTTTTGTGTGAAGAAGATTGTCATCCTGTCGGCTTTTCTCACACCCTTCCGCAGTGGTGCCGAAGCGTGTGCGGAGGAAGTACCGCAACTTCTGAGCGATGATTTCACATTTACGATTATCACCGCGCGTATGAGCAGATCGCTCCCGGTGCATGATCGATTGGGCGATATTCCGGTCCGGAGGGTTGGGTTCGGGTTCGGGTTTGATAAGTGGTTGTTTCCCTTCCTGGCGCCCATGGCCGCACGCACTTACAAGCCGCAGATTATTCATGCAGTCCTCGAATCGTTTGCCGGACTCGCGCTCGTGTTCTGCAAACGATCAATGCCGCGAGTGAAGCGGATTCTCACATGTCAGAGTACCAATACATCTCTCCTGCTGGCCCCCATTCACCGCAGCGCGGATCGCATTACCGCCATCAGTACCGTTCTGATTGACCGTGCCAAACGCTTTGGCCGGACCGATGCCGTACTCATCCCCAATGGTATCCGTCTGCACGATATTGAGCAGGCACGCAAAACCATCAAAAAAATCCCACAGACTTCTCTTTGTCGGGCGTCTGGAGCCCATGAAGGGGGTGGCGGTGTTACTCGATGCGTTTGCACTGATTGCTGCCGAGTATCCAGACACAACTCTGCATATTGTCGGCGATGGATCACTGCGTGGGTCTTTGGAAGCGCGTCATCCGGATCTGGTGAAGAGTGGACGGATAGTGTTTCGCGGATACATGGCGCCGCTCTCCGTATTCCAGGAATTTGCTGTGGCAGAAATCTTCTGCGCCCTCTCCAGTAGCGAAGCACTCGGCAATGTGTTCCTGGAAGCGCAGGCTGCAGGCTGTGCAATTGTGGGGACGAATGTTGGGGGAATCCCCGATAGTGTGAAAGACGAAGAGACGGGACTCCTTGTTCCACCCAACGATGCCCATGCCGCTGCCGATGCATTACGCAGGCTTTTGGATGATCCAAAGCTCTGTGTGGAGCTGGGAAAGAATGCCATCAAGCATGCTGCCACGTATGACTGGAAGGCGATAGCGGAGCGATATAAGAAGGTTTATGAGGCTATTTGACGAATATTTAAATTAAAATATAATACTATTTGTGGACGGAACTATTTAACCCTCTCAGAAAGGAGACTTCCATGTCTGTTTCCACAAGTCCGCTTCTTCACACCGACGGACAAACAATTGGCGACACTTTGGCAAACATTTTGGAGCTCACTGGTATTAAACCAAGCGACCGCAATATCTGGACAGCACGTGCTGCCATGCAGGTCAAATGGTTTCGCGGGATCAACCAGACGACTGACGATTTTCATCAGTATTCTGGATGTGCTACCAACCCGGAATATACACCACTCCTTGCACTTTTGGATGAGCTTGGAATGCGACGGACTGTCACTAGTTCGCAAAAGCACGAGAATGTGCTGATCTTGGGTGGATCGTATCGGGGAATGCAGCGTCAGTTTCAGTTCGTAGCGGAACAGATCCCTGCGAGTGAGCGCGATACCTGCGCCTTGTGGTTAATTGGGAATAACTATGTCCTTTGCGATAAAGAATGTCGTTGCATTGACTTGAATTTGCCCTATTTTCCAAAAGACCGGGTATTGGAAGTGCCATCAACCCAGTACGAAGCGCTCAAGTACCTCACGTACATTTTCCAGCCTAACAATTTCATGCGAACATATAGCATTGCACTGCATGATTGCGAAGCTCAGTGTTCAGGAGAGCGTCAGGCTTTCAAGAAGTTTATGCTTCACTCTCGGGGAACCAAGACAGTGGTGTCATCCCAGCCGTTTTTGCAAGTTGACTCCTGCATTGCGGCCATGGAGATGGGTGAGGCAATTACAGTGATTGGCGCAGAAGCTGGAGACACGATGCCAATGTCTCAATACCTCTGTGCGCTGTTTCAATGGATGCAAGCTATAGCAATGCAAGCGAAGCCTGCCTAAGTTTTTGTCCATCAACCCTGAAGAAGCAATAATCGGTCTACCTCGTGTAGGCCGATTTTGCCATGTTTATTGCTCTATTTTTCTCTTTTCGCGTACCAGTCTGGCGGCTTCAAACAGGCTGTCGAAGGTGCCTGCATCGATCCACTCTTTTTGGAGAATGGCGGCACTGAGTTCGCCGGTTTTCAGGTAACCTTTGCTCACATCGGTAATTTCCAGTTCGCCCCGGGGGGAGGGTTCCAGATTCCGGATGATATCGAAACAGCGGTTGTCGTATACATAGCAGCCGGTCATGGCGAGATTGCTTTTGGGCTCTGTGGGTTTTTCTTCTACTGATAGCACGTTCTCTCCGTCCATTTCCACCACGCCAAAGCGCCGCGGATCGGCAACATGTTTTACAAAGACGAGGCCGCCGTTTTTGAATCCTTTGATGGCAGGTGTGAGGTCATCAAAAAAAATGTTATCGCCCAGCAGTGCACAGACGTTGTCGCCGTTTGCGAATTCTTCGGCCAGTCCCAGGGCTTGCGCGATCCCACCCGGTTTTTCCTGCACTTTGTAGGAGAATGTGGCGCCGAATTTTTCACCCGATCCCAAATACCCGGTAATCTGATCAATGTGTTCAGGGCCGGTAATCACTGCAATATCGGTCATGCCTGCATGAAGCAGGGTTTCCAGCGGAAACTGGATGAGGGGTCTGTCGTATACCGGAAGGAGACTTTTATTCGTCACTTCCGTGAGTGGCCGCAATCGCGATCCTGTACCGCCGCAGATAAGAACTCCTTTCATGCCTCTAGCTTATAGCTTTTAGCGTCTTGCTTCTAGCCAAAGGGCACGTTTTAGCGGGGGTTGGGGTTCGCTGTGGGGTTCGGTATGATCATTGTATGACTATTCTCGTAACTGGAGGCGCCGGCTTTATTGGATCGCATTATGTGCTCCGGCATGTCCGGGCCCACCCGCAGGACCGTCTGGTGGTGCTGGATGCCCTGACGTACGCTGCTGACCGGAGCTTGCTCGATCCGGTGATGAATGCCATCAGCTTTGTACAGGGTGATATTGCCGATCTGCCGCTTCTGGAGAAGCTCGTTGCGGAGTACGAGATTGATACCATTGTGAACTTTGCAGCCGAGACCCATGTGGACCGCAGTATTCAGAATGCGGTTCCGTTTTTGCACAGTAACGTGCTGGGGGTCCAGGCTCTCATTGAACTCTGCAAGAAGCATCCGTCCATTCTGCTGGTGCACGTCTCGACCGATGAAGTCTACGGCGATCTGCGCGATGATGAACCTGCGTTCACACTCGCATCAACGTTGCGACCAAGTTCCCCGTATGCCGCCACTAAAGCGTCCGGCGATTTATTGCTCCTGGCTGCTGCCCGCACACACGGGATCAAAGTGCGCATAACACGCTGTACCAATAACTACGGACCGCATCAGGACCGGAGCAAGCTGCTCCCGGTGATCATCGGACGGGCGCTCATCAATCAGCAGATTCCCATCTACGGAGAAGGAAAACAGAAGCGTGACTGGCTCTATGTGACAGACCACACCGACGCAATCGAGCTCGTACGTGAGAAGGGGAAGGACGGAGAGGTGTATCTGATTGGTGCCTCGAACGAACGTCAGAATATTGAAGTAGCAAAGACCGTGCTTGCAGTGATCGGCAAACCCGAAACTCTGATCCAGTTTGTGGCAGACCGACCCGGACACGACTGGCGCTACAGCCTGGATGCAAGCTCCGTGCGCGCACTCGGATGGACACCGAAAGTCGGATTCGAGGAAGGAGTGAAGGAGACCATTGCGTGGTACGTTCTCAAAAAAGAAGACGAAGAAGAGAGCGACGAAGAAGATGACGACGAATTTAATGATGGAGTGGAAACCGATGAAGAGGACGAAAATGACGACGAATAATCGTCTATTTTGCCATATAACACTGCTTTCTTGAGGTGTGTCTTTTGCATGAAACCGCTAGACTGAGGCGTCTCATGAAAATCGTTCTTGCCACCGGCATTTACCCTCCGGAAATCGGCGGACCTGCCACGTATGTGGAGAAGCTTGCGCGGAGATTGTCCGAGCGCGGGATGCAGGTCACGATTATTGCGTACGGGGAACAGGAAAGTATCCTCACGCCCATTCCCGTGGTTCGTGTCTCCCGCAAAGGAGGTATGCTTGCACGGTGGAGGCGGTACGCAAAGACGCTCAAAGAGTACGGGGAGGATGCCGATATTGTGTACGCATTTTCGTCCATCAGCTGCGGGGTACCGCTCTGGCTTTCCAAGCTCAAGCATCCGCGCAAGGTACTGCGGCTGGGTGGGGATTTCCTGTGGGAACGCTACACCGATAAAGGGGGCATGCTCTCGCTCACTGATTGGTATGCCACCAAACCCTTTTTGCAGGGGCCGATGAACGGACTTTTGAAAACCTTTGATCACATCGTTTTTTCCACACACTTCCAGGAGCAGCTCTACGAGCGCGTGTACCAGACGCTGCCGCTGCATCATGTGATTGAAAACACTCTTCCCGATGGAAAGCCCGTTCTGCACGAGAAGCATGATCCGTTCCGCATGCTCTACCTTGGACGGTTTGTCGGATTTAAAAATCTCGGATCGCTCGTGATGGCACTGCATGATCTTCCCGCAACAACCCTCACGCTCGTAGGGGAGGGGCCGGTCGAAAGCCAGCTGCGTGCACTCGTCATCAAAGAACATCTGTCCGATCGCATTACCTTCCAGCCGTCGCAGACTGCGGATGCCAAACAGGAATCTTTCCTGCAGCACGATCTTCTCGTGATTCCCTCATTTACAGAGATGAGTCCGAATACCGCACTCGAAGCGCGCAGCCTCGGACTCCCGGTTCTCCTCACCCAGGAAACCGGACTCAGTCATCAGCTGTCCGATGCCATGCAATTGAGGCTGTTGCGTTCGCCCAAAGACATTGCCAACGCAGTGCGCGATATTGAGCAGTCATATCCTGTCATTGCGGACCGCGCCGCAAGTGCACTCCCGGAGCGAAGCTGGGATAGTGTGGCAGACGAACATCTCACTCTGTTCAGAAGTCTCCTCTAAACTTATGAATCTCCTGATGATCTCCGGCGATCGCTCAGTCCTCGCGGGGAAGCAGGGGGCGTTCTGGTATACGCTGGAAGCATTTTCGAAACATTGGGAACGCATCGATATCATCTGTCCGTACGTGGATATCGATACCTCGAATCCCGATACGCTCACGTTTTTCGGGAACGTGCATTTTCATCCGTGTCCGCAAAAAACGCTGCGCGCGCAGCCGGGGTGGATTCTTAAAAAAGGAACACAGCTTCATACTCTTTTTCACCACGCGGTGATGACGGTGCATGAGTATCCGCCGTTCTATAACGGCATGGGTGCACAGAAGCTGAGGCGGCAGATCAAGAAAATCGGAGCGGTGCTGGAAGTGCATCATCTGGTAGGGTATCCGGTTCCTGCGTCCTTCACAGAACGGATCGGACGGATGCTCTCGCGCTGGTACATCCCTGCGGAAGCCCGCATGTTCGATGCTCTCCGCACTGTTTCCAAAACTACCGCAGAGCAATTGCTCGCGTGGGGAGTCTCAAAATCGAAAGTGTCGGTGGTGCCGTCTTTCTACCTGGATCATGCACAGTTTCTCGCACTCGATCACAGTGTGCGCAAACAGTACGACGTTGCGTTCTGCGGACGATTGGTTGCCAACAAGGGGCTGGAAGAAGTGCTCCGTGCGATCGCAAAAATTCCGCGTGTCACACTGCTTGTGATTGGGGATGGTCCGGAGAGAAAACGATGCGAAGAGGTGACGAAACAACTCGATATTGCGGAGCGTGTGGAATTCCGCGGCTGGCTCGATACCCAGAAAGACGTACTCCAGACGCTCCTTACTGCAAAACTATTTGTCATGCATTCCAAGAGCGAAGGCGGGCCGCGCATTTCTCTGGAAGCGATGGCCTGCGGATTGCCGGTCATTTCCACCAAGGTGGGTGTAATGCCCGATGTCATTGAAGACGGGAAAAACGGCTTCCTCACAACAGGCGACCCCGAAGATCTGGCAGCGCTCATCCGCCGTCTGCTTGCCGATCCTGCTCTTTGCGAACAGGTTGGCCATGCGGCAAAGGCAGTATTGGAACGGTTTGAGCGTGAGAAACTGATTGCCAATTACGCGCGTTTCTTGCAGTCTGTTGGGACTCATGGATGAAGTGCGCTCTCTATCAAAGGCTTCTGGCTCCTCCCGCCCCTTTGGGGCATCCTCCCCTGCAGGGGAGGGGAAATTGAAACTTCTTTTTATTACGCAAAAGCTGCATGGCCAGGATGCGTTTGGTATTCTCTGGATCAATGCCTTTCGCGATGCCGGGTACGAGGTCGAGGTGATTTGTCTGGAGTGGCGGCCCGAGGAAGCGAAGGCGGCACTGGGTATTGCCACTACTCCTTTCAGGGTGCATTCACTTGGCAAAGAAAAAGGAGCCGGCAAACTTTCGCAGATTCTTGCGTTCATCCGCTTGAGCTTTTTGCTCCCGTACGATCGTGTGTTTGTGCACATGGCGCCGGTCTGGGGATTGCTGGGTGCGCCTGCGTTCATTCTTCGCCGTAAGCCGACTTATCTCTGGTACACGCACTACACAATGCAGGCAGGACTCCGGCTGATTGGCTGGTACGGCAAACGGATGTTCTGTGCCACGCCGCAGAGTATGCCCCAGTACCCTTCGGCGAGCTCAGGGCGAGCGACTGCAAAAAAAGTTGTGGTTGGTCATGGGATCGATATGACCTACTGGCCCAAGCGTCCGAATACCGATACAGAGCCGCATCACTTACTTGTGGTCCATCGGTTGTCGCGCAGTAAGCGTCTGGAGCTCACTATCCGCGCGCTCACACTACTGCCTGCGGATTTCACTTTGGATATTTACGGCATAGAAGCCGAAGCCGATTACGTTTCCGAACTCAAAGCGCTGGTGCAGGAATTGCGTCTGCAGGATCGTGTGACATTCCGTGGCACGATTGCGAGCAAAGATCTTCCTGCGCTCTACACGCAGCATCATCTCATCCTGAACATGGCATCCGAAACCATCGACAAAACCATGCTCGAAGCTATGACCTGCGGCTGCTATCCCATGACCACCAAAGGCAATGCCACCGCCATCGGTATTCCCGAGGCGCCATTACACGACACCCCCGAAGCAATTGCTGCTTTCATCCTGACGTACGGACAGAAGGCGCCGCTGGATGCAGACACTCTCTATTCCATCGTCCGCGATCGCCACAGTCTGTCGGCTCTCATCGCAAAAATGGACGCATACATTCGCCCCGGACAATGAGTACCCGTATTCCCGCTACCATCCAGGTTCTCTGCCGCAACAGTATGCCGGGCATTAAAGCATGCCTCGATTCCATTCCCGATTTCGATGAAGTCATTGTGCAGGACGGCTACTCGACCGATGGCACGCGGGAGGAGGCAATGAAGCATCTGAATGTGCGGATTATGGATCAGGATAAAACCCTTCTGACAGCCGAGGGTCGTATCACTGATTTTTCCGCGATGCGCAATCAGAGTATCAGGGCTGCCACACATGACTGGATTCTGGTGGTGGATGCAGACGAAGGAGTGGACCCCGCTATGGTTGCAGAGGTACGGGAGATTGTCGCAAAGAATGAGCCCGGCGTGTACCGCGCCTTCCGGCGCTTCATCATTGGTGGCGAGAAAGTGATGTACTGCGCAGGCTACCCGGCGTATCAAATCCGTCTCTTCCACCGTTCCTGTGTGGACGGTTATGCCAAGCCCATCCACGAACGCCTGGTGGTGCATCCGGATGTTCCGCTCCAGATTCTCCGGACCGAGCTCCCTGTCCCGTTGCCGCCTGCCAAAGATCTGAATGCAAAGTACGAGCGCTACCTCCGCATGGAAGTGGAACGCCTGGGCGTCATGCCCTGGAAGAAATGGCTCCGGTGGATTCTCTACAGAAATCTCCGCAGCGCACTTGCAGTGACGGTTCTCGCCATCCGCGTCCGCCTGATTCCCAAGCGCGGCAAACGTGCGCCATTCGTGTATGAATGGCAGGGTATCCGCCAGTCACTGCGTACCATCATCCATACCTTCCCGCCGCTGGCGCGCTACAGGAAAACGCGCGCTTAAAGTGCTGCTGCCACTGCATCGCAGACTTCGCGGATTTGTGCGTCGGTCAGTTCTGCAAACATCGGCAGGGAGAGAATCTCTGTGGACAGTTTTTCTGCATGCGGGAAATCACCCTGCTGCCACGTACCTGCGTAGGCACCCTGCAGGTGAATGGGGGTGGGATAGTGGATCACAGTGCTGATGCCTTTGTCGCCCAGTGCCTTTTGCACGGCATCGCGGTTGGGGACGCGGATTACAAACAGGTGGTACACGGATTCGCTTCCGTCCTGCATGGCGATAGTTTGTACGCTCTCCGGAAGCAAGGACCGGTATAGAGCTGCATGCTCTCTGCGCTTAGCATTCCATGCATCCAAGTACTGCAGCTTCACACCCAGAACCGCTCCCTGAATGCCATCCATCCGTTCGTTCCATCCAATCATCTCATGATGATAACGCCTGGGGGAACCGTGCTCGCGCAGCATGCGCAGGGTAGAGGCGATGGCAGGATCGTTGGTTACGACCGCACCTCCCTCTCCGTAGGCTCCGAGGTTTTTCCCCGGGTAAAAACTGAAGCAGGCACCGTCGGCCAGGCTGCCCGCCCGCTTTCCTTTGTAGAAAGCACCGTGTGCCTGGCAGGCATCTTCGAAGACAAGAATGCCGTGCTTCTTTGCAATTGCATTGATGGCGTCCATGTCAGCCGGCTGTCCGTAGAGGTGTACCGGAAGAATGGCTTTCGTTTTTACGGTGATGGCTCTCTCCACTCCTTCCGGATCCATGAGGGCCGTTTCCTCTTTGCAGTCCACCAGAATTGGTGTTGCTCCAATATCCGAAATTGCTTCGGCACTCGCAAAGAAACTGTTGGTCACGGTAATGACTTCATCGCCCGGGCCAATGCCGTGCGCGCGCATTAGAAGGGAAATGGCAGCTGTTCCCGAATTCACCCCGATGCAAAACTCCGTGCCGCAGTACGCTGCGAAATCTTTTTCGAAGGCCTCCACGGCAGGGCCGAGAATGTAGCTCGATGTGTCGAGCAATTTCTGGATGGCGGGATCGATTTATGCTTTGAGACTGCGGTAATGGGCATGGAGATCGAGGAAGGGAACTGGCATGAGTTATGAGGAATCAGTTATGAGTTATGAGGGATAGAATTCTTTTTCTTATTTCTCGAAAGGGCGTGCGGGGTTGCCGATCACGGTCGTGCGGGCGGGAACATCTTTGGTGA
>CAYRQG010000009.1:0-18543 GCA_964426345.1 uncultured Candidatus Peribacteria bacterium | reverse complement strand
CCCGAAGAGCGAATGTGGCATCACTTTTTCATCTGGCCGTTAGTCCCCTTGATCGCCGGCATCGTGACGATTTTTGCCATTATGGGAATCGTGAGTATCGAGAAAAGCGATCGGCTCACTTAACCATGCTCAAGCCAAACGCAAGCCGGCCCCTGTCACTTCGACCGGGGTTGGCGCTTTATATTAAATCAATGACACCCACACTCCCCGCCCCCGCACTCACACGCATCCTTCCCCTGGCAGCAACTTTTCTTGATGAGATCTTCCGGCAAATCCAACTTGAACCGACCATCGCGGAAATCAATCGTGGCACCACCGATACTGAACAGCGTCACAGGTGATGCAAAGAGTGCAATGCCCGGCACCTCTGCACAATCAAAAGTTGTATCGCCGGCTTCTGCTTTCTCCGCAAGCTCCATCGAGAAGCCTCCGTTTGCATCGAGCCCCACCTGAAGTCCCCACCCCGCTTTCCCCTCCGCCGCCAAAATATCTTTCAACTGAAGTGCTGCGTCTTTGGCGAGAGTGAGTGTCTGCGGACGCTCGGGCTTATCGGCAAGCATCTGATTTAAATCGGTAATGAGATCATCGAGATCCTCATCGGAAAAGCCGTGGGTGCGGCATCCATCTTCCAGGGTTTCTGTCGTATTGGCACTGCAGCTGAAACAGCTCAAGCCATACTGAGCTAAGAGTGATGCGCTGTCCGGAAGTAACGCCAGGATTTCCGCAACATTCATCGACCGATAAATAACCGGCCTTTCATTTTTCGTCGGCATCGTCGGACTCTTCGGATTCCTCGGAATCTTCGTCATAGCCTCTGGTTTTCCGCTTCGTGCTGACATATGCTCAGTATACCATGAAAAGCTCCCGCCTCACCTCTCTCGTCATTCTCCCGATTCTGACCCTTCTATTGGGACTGCAGCTCGGGCAGCAGTTTGAACGTCAAAGCATTGTCTCGAATCAGCAGGTGCAGGGAACGGCTGTGCAAGCCGGCAGCGGAACAGTGATCAGCAACCCCGAGCGCGAGGCAGATATTTCCCAGCTGTGGACAGTGTGGCGCTTGCTGATGTCGCGGTACGTGCACCCGGAACAGCTCCAGACAAAGAAGATGGTGGAAGGTGCAATCCGCGGAATGGTGGCCTCCATTGGAGACCCGTACACGCTCTACATGACCCCCAAGGAGAACACCGATTTCAAAGATATATTGAACGGACACCTGCAGGGCATTGGTGCCGCACTCTCCATGAATGACATGCAGGTCGTGGTCGATAGTGTCATCAAAGATTCCCCTGCCGAGAAAGCAGGACTCATGGCCAAAGATATTATTGCCACTGTGGACGGGAAAACGTTTGAAAATATGACACTGGATCAGATTGTGAGCATGATCCGCGGGGACAAGGGCACAACAGTCACCCTCACTGTCATCCGCGCCGGCGACACCAAGCCGCGCACGTTTGCGATTGTGCGTGACGATATCAAGGTACCCAGCACCAAGTACGAAGTGAAAACCGTGGGCAGCAGCAAGATCGGTGTGCTGACCATCAGCGAGTTTGGCGGCAACACCATCAGCGAGGTGCAGGACATAGTGAACGATATTGATGCAAAAACACTGAAGGGACTGATTATCGATCTGCGCTACAACGGAGGTGGATACCTGGAAGGTGCCGTCAGCCTGTCCTCCATATTCCTGAAGCAGGGAAAGGTAGTGACAGTCGCGGGACGCGGAGACGATACAGAAATGCACTCCGTCAGCGGTCACCCCATTCTCCCCGGCATCCCGATGGTCGTGCTCATCAATCAGGGTACTGCGAGCGCATCGGAAATTTTTGCAGGGGCACTCAAGGACTATAAGCGCGCGGAGATTGTGGGCATGCAGAGTTTTGGGAAAGGGACGGTGCAGGAAGTGCTGGATCTGCCGGGTGGCAGCAGCCTCCGCGTCACAATTGCCCGCTGGCTCACACCCAATGGAACGGATCTGGGGAAGGTGGGAATCACCCCGGACATTGTGGTGGAGAGAACAGCCGACGATCTGAAAAACGGTACCGACGCACAGATGACTGCGGCCACAGAATTTTTGACGACGGGCAAAGTGACATCTGTGAAAACGGGAACGGGTACGACGAAATAGTTATGAGCTATGGGAAATGAGTTATGAGGAACCGTAAAAAACCTCATCACCCATATTCTCATACTCTCATAACTCATAACTCACGCAATCTTAAAGGCACAGAGCAGCCTCTTAGCCTGTAGCTTTGATGCAGCACCAGCCCTATACTAGACCCCGTGCTACGAATCCCAGCCAATCTCGAACGTCGTTTGGCCGAGCTCTTCCCGAAAATCCGGGAACGGGAAAAATTTGTGACGGATGTTTTGGAAGAAGCACTGACCGGACATGAACCTATGGAAGAAACCCCAGCTATGATCGGCGGCACCCTGCATCTTTTTTCTGATGGTGGCTCGCGCGGCAATCCGGGACAAGCTGCCATCGCAGCAATTTTGGAAGACCCGACGCACGGAAAAGTATTGGAGGATTACAAGGAGCGTATCGGGATTGAGACCAATAACGTGGCCGAGTACAGAGGATTGATTGAAGGACTGAAGATGGCCAAGAAGTATCAGCCCAACCGCCTCATCTGCCATCTGGATTCCGAACTTGTGGTGCGCCAGCTCAATGGCCAGTACCAGGTGAAGATGCCAACGCTCAAAGTGTACTTCGACGAAGTGCAGGCGCTGGCCGCGGAACTCCCCGATGTCGTCTTCACCCATATCCCGCGCGAAGACAACCACCGTGCCGATGCACTGGTAAACAGAGCGCTGGACGAGATGCCTGCCCCCATCCGCCCGCTGCAAACGCCCACCATTCAGCACACCATGTTCCCCACCCCCGGAAACCAGTACGAGCGCCCGGGCGATGCGTACAGGAGCGGACTGAAACCGCCGCGCGGGTACTGACATTTCTTCAGGGAAAAAGGAAATCCCTTCTTGGCAGACGCAACACACTTCGTCACAATGCGTCCGTGCTTTTGAAATCACACGTCGTCGGCGTCCTCGGAATCGTCGGAATGCTCGGCATGCTCCCCGTACAAGCCGATGCCGCCACGTTCGCACTCACCTACCACTACAAACACCTTCTCTACACCATCCCCATTCTGAAACAGAAAGATTGGATGAGTCCGCAGGAAGTGTGGACGTACAACGGAAAAGAGGTGACGCCGCCGCAGGAACTGCGCGTCGATGGCGACGAAGCGCCCGTTATTCCGAGCGGCTTTCAGAAGCAGAAAAAATCCACCTACAACCGCAATGCCATCATGGCCACATTGCAGACATCCATTGCCAATGACTTCAATCACGCTGCGGGCAAGGTGACAATCGGAAAGACTGCCACAGGCGCTATTGTGTTTGAGGGCGTCGGATTTCCGGGGCGCACCATCAACCTGGAAACCGCTGCAGATCTGACCATTGCCGCTCTGAATGATGGCGTAGGCGATATCATGCTGCCTGTTATCGAAACCGCACCGACTATCACCGTCACCGATCCCGATTTGCAGAAGCAGGGCATCAAGGAACTTGTGACAATTGGAGAATCCGACTTCAGCAATTCCCCCAAAAACCGCCTGCACAATATTGCGGTGGGCTTGGGCAAATTTAACGGCCATCTGATTCCGAAAGATTCGGTCTTTTCATTCACCGGTGTTCTCGGTCCGGTGGATGGGTCCACGGGCTACCTGAAAGAGCTTGTCATCAAAGGTGATCAGACTGTTCCGGATTACGGAGGAGGGCTGTGCCAGGTGAGCAGCACTGCGTACCGCGGCGTCTGGGAATACGGCTTCCCCATTACCGATCGCCGCAATCACAGCTACATGGTGAGCCACTACCTGCCACAGGGAACCGACGCCACCGTTTACCCGGGATCAGCAGACATGAAGTTCAAAAACGACTCTCCGGGCGCGCTCCTTATGCAAACCTACGCAGAAAATGACAAAGCATATTTCCTGTATTACGGAACGAAAGACGGCCGCAAAGCGGAAGTGCTCGGCCCCTTCATCTGGGCGCAGACTCCAGCCCCACCGGAAAAAACACAGCTCACGCTGGATTTAAAACCCGGCGAACGGAAGAAGGTAGGAGAACGCGTACCCGGTGCCAGAGTTGCCTGGTTCCGCACGATCGATCAGGACAGCAAAACAACGACGCAGGGCACCTACTCCATCTACTCCGCCCGCCCGCTCTTCTATTTGGTAGGAACGGATAAGCTGCCTGTCGCAGGAACAGGGGCAGCTGTGCCGGAAGTATTCTTGGATGAATAAGAAAAGCGCCTTTCCACTTTCCTTCTCCTCCCAGGAAAAGGTGGCCCGTAGGACCGGATGAGGTCACATATCCGCCGCCACCTCCCCCGCCTTCAGCGGTCGGTTTGTCTGATCCGTCACAATCAGTGACACGAAGTGATCAATAATGCCCATGGGATGCGAGAGCCTGCAGAGCGTATTCAGTGACGATATTTTCGTGGCTGACTCTACAAAAATTTGTGCATCCTCAGGAAGAGATGCAAACCGCTGGTCCTGGTGGCTGGTGGGTAACAGCCCCAGCAGGAACAGAAGTCGTACACTGAAGGCAGAGAGTGGATCGCAGTCATCGGAGGGGGCAAGAGCCATAAACTGGAGCAACAGCTCAAAAACCTGCGGCAGCGGTTCTTCGTCTTCGGTTAGGTGCAACAACAATTCAATCCCCCGTTCCAGACGCATGAAGGTATGAAACGACGAGAGATCGAGCGCGAGATCACTCACGGGAACAGCGGCGGTAATAATACTGCTGTGGTCGGTCAGGGAAAGCTGCAGCGCCACATGGCGAAACGGCAGAAGTGTTCCCCCGAGCCGGCTATTCATTTTGCGCACTCCTTTCGCCCGCACAGCCATCCTTCCGCGTTCACGGGTAAAGAGAATGCAGAAACGGTCGGCATCGCCGATATCGACCGTGCGCAGAATGACGGTGTCGACGGACAGGGTGCGGGACATAACCCAATTGTAATGGTTTGAAAGTTTAAAGGTAGAAGGTTTAAAGGTTTCTTAAAAATACAGTCTCTCTTAAAAATGAACTTTTAAACCTTCTACTTTCAAACCTTTAAACAAGCCCCAACATCATCAACTAAAGAAAGCAACAGGCGACAATAACTTCCTCCCCGCCCCCAGGAATGTCCCAATGTACGCAACAGCGGGCATCAGACACAGTTCCAAAAGCAATACCCACGGAAAAGTGAAGAGCAGGAGTGGCTGCATTTCTGCAGAGAAGGCGCGGAACGGAATTTCTGTGGAGAGTGCGGGCATCAGGAGCGGCAGAAGCAAGATGAGGCCAATCACCAGGAGCGTTGCAATCACCAATGCCGCTACCAGCAGGATGGTAATCTCTGCAATGAACGGAAGAAGGACCGACATGGGTGATGCGCCGAGTGTGTTTTCCAGAAAGAGCTCATCGCCGTGGCTGCGCACTGTGCGGCTCACGAGTTCCAGCACCACAAAGAGCAGTACCGCCACCGCCATAAAGAGGAAAATAAAGGTCACGGAACGGATGGCATCAGTAATAGACAGTAATGCACGCACCTGACGTTCCTGTTCCGAAACCGTGCTCAGGAAAGCGGGATTGATAACCGACTTCCATTGATCGCGCTCAATGAAGCTCCGGAAAGAATCGTAGGAACCAAGCGATTTGAGGGTAACGACAAAAGTATCCGGGAAAGGGTTATTCAACTTGTACTGATCCAGAAACGACACGAGATCCGGATCGTTTTTCCGTTGATTGTCGTACGCCTGTTCTTTGGTGATGAATGCAACCGTTGCAATAGTGGGCTCTGCATGGGCAGCGGCAAAGAATGTCTGGATATCTTCGTTTGTGGCCGTGGGAAGAACCTCCAGACGCAACCCCGCCTGCGACGACAGTAAGCGGTTCACGCCATAGACTCCAAGGAGCATGACCGTAAAGAGCTGGAGAAGAATCAGGACCGCAGAAAGAAGTGTGAGCGTTGTGCCCCACGTGCGTTCGCGTTTGAGGAGGAGTAACCCCCGGCGCAATCCTCTCTTGATACCCACACTGGAATCCACGTTCTTAGACATGGGTATTAGTATAGAGCCGGCACTTTCTTAAAGCTATGTGTTCAGAGGTTGTCTATTTTTCGAATAACGGAATAACCGAATATCCGAGTAACGGAAATTATGAAAAAGAAAATTCCACTACACCGTTATTCCGATCCCCATTATTCCGTTATTCGAATCAAATCTGCTTCATCTGCCCTTCAATCCTGTCGATGGCTGCAATGCACTCGCGGGCGCGAAGGTTGGCGGGCTCCAGATCCAGTGCACGAAGGAAGAGGGCGCGGGACTTGGAAAAATTTTTCAGTTCCAAATACGCAACACCCAAATCACAGAGCGTGAGCGTGTTTTCCGGATCAAGATTGAGCGAGCGCTCGAGCGTCACCACTCCCTGCGGACGCTGGCCGCTCTGGAAGAGCACCCATCCCAGGCAGCGCAAAATTTCCGGGTTATTGGCTTTCAACTTGTTCGCTTCCTTCAAACGAACCGACGCCTCCGCCCACTTGCTGGATGCAGAGAGCAGGAACCCGAGAATGTAGTGCCCGGTATAGCTGGAAGGATCGAGAGCAACCGCACGCTCCGCAGCCACCTGTGCACGGTCAAACCGTTCCAGACTCAATTCGTTATCGGCAATTTCCTCCAGTGCAGACACATTGGATGGATCTTCCAGAACGAGGGCCTCCAGAATATCGAGGGCTTCGCTGTTTTTACCGGACAGTTTGAGTTGCTCCGCTTTTTCAAGGCGTTCAAGGACATTCTGCGGCAGCTGGCTGTTATCGCTCATAGAGAGGAATTTTAGGGAGAAACTCGAGAAAGGCCAAGGAATTTTGCGTCAATTTTACGGGAAAATAGCGTCGTATTCCGGCTCACTGGAGGAAGAGCGCAACCGTTCTATAGATGGCATACGCCCCCAGCACCACGCCAATGCTCATAATAGAACCCATCATCAGATCCTTCCCCTGCTGCTTGTAGTCTTCTTTGGCACCGGCCAGCACAATCATGAAGGCGCCCACCAGGAACATGGCACTGGCCACGGTCGTAATGCTGGCTGCCAGGAAATCGACCACGCGCTGCACCATTTGGCCCAGCGTAAAGCTCGTTCCAATGCTCACCGTCAGGTTTCGCGTAATCCCCAAAAGAAAAGGGCTGAATGCAAGAACTCCGGATACAGACAGAAAACGGCGGATATGGGACGATTCCATTGGCCAACTATACCACAAATAAATGCCTCCATACATTGCGCGAAGAGCGCTTTTGGGCCTAGACTACATGCTCCATGGATTCCCAGTATCCGCAGAGCGGGGATGAGTCCCAAAACGGCTTTCAGTCACACGAACTTTCCGGTGCGCGCCGTCTTCCTGAACAGAGTGTGCGCGAACCCCTTTTGCGTCGCAGGCGCCGTCTGCCGAGCAAGACAACACTGGCAGAACGTGCGTACCTCATTCGCGAGTGGATGCATAAACGCGGCAGCCGCAGATTGCTGCGCGATGCAGTGCTGCTCTTTGGCGCGTTTCTTGTTCTCTACTTTGCCTACCTCTGGCTGACCCTTCCGGATATCAGCAATCCCCAGAGCCTGACTGCCGCACAGAGCTCGGTCATTCTGGATAGAAAAGGAGTGGAACTCTATCGCCTCTACAGTGATGAAGACCGCACGTACATTCCGGGCGATCAAATCCCCAAGGATGTCAAAAATGCAGTCGTCGCCATTGAAGATTCCCGCTTCTACGACCGCGGCTGTATCGATATCCGCGCCATGGCCAGAGTGGTGTTCCGCTTCGGACAGGCCGGAGGAGCATCTACCCTCACGCGCCAGCTTGCACGCAACGCGCTCGACCTCACGCACGAAAATATTCTGAACCGCAAAATCAAAGAAGTGATTCTCGGATGCCAGCTGGAGCACCAGTACAGCAAAGAAGATCTGCTCGATTTGTACCTGAACTGGATTCCGTTCGGAAAGAATGCGTACGGCATCGGACTCGCATCGAAGACGTACTTCAATAAAGAAGTGAAGGACCTCACACTCCCGGAGGCTGCCATTCTGGCTGCCCTCCCCCAGGCTCCCACCTACTACAATCCCTACGGCAAACATGTCCGCACAACAGTGACTGCCGATGTCATTCAGAAAATCCGCATGGGCCAGATCACGAGCTCGGATCAGATTCGCGATCAGGACTTTTTGATTGGGCTGCTGGGCGCCAATGTCGGAACAGGCGGTACGACTGTGTACATAGGAGGCCGCACGGACCAGGTGCTCCGCAATATGCAGGACCTGGGATACATCAAAGAAGAGGAACGACTGGAGGCCCTGCAGACACTCAAGACCATGACCTTCCAGCCCGCACGCGAAAATATCCGCGCACCACACTTCGTGCTGTGGGTAAAAAACCAGGTGCAGGAACTCCTGAACGGCGGCGCCGAAGAGGGCATTCTGGATCAGGGAGGACTCACCATTGAAACCACACTCGACTGGGACATGCAGCAGGCTGCAGAGAAAGCTATTGCCGCCAAAGCCAAAGCAATCGCCGATGTCTACATGGCACACAACATTTCGCTCGTATCTGTAGAAGCTGGCACCAATAACATTCTCGCGTACGTAGGAAACACCGATTACAACGACACCACACACGGCGGCAAAGTGGACATGGCCCAGGCTCCGCGCCAGCCGGGTTCCAGCTTCAAGCCGTTCGTGTACGGCGAAGCCTTCGAAAAAGGCTACAGCCCATCAACCATCCTCTACGATGTCCCTACCAAAATCGGTACTGATGAACCGCAGAACTTCGATGGAAAATTCTGGGGACTCCTGAACGTCCGCAAAGCATTGAACGGCTCACGCAATATTCCAGCTGCCAAAGCATTCTTTCTGGCAGGAGGAGAAAAAAGCGTACTCGATTTTGCTTCCCGCATAGGAGTCACGACCCCCGCCCAGGAAAAGTCCACACGCTCGGGAAGTGGCGGCGCGCCCTATGAATTCGGTTGGCCGCTCGCACTGGGTGCCGCGGAAACACCACTCGTACAGATGGTGCAGGGCTACGCCACGTACGCCAATGGTGGCATGGAAAAACCCCTCGTTTCCATTACGCGCATCAAGGACCGCCGCGGCAATATTCTTTACGATGCAACGACTCAGCAAGAATCCGTTCAGGCAATCGACCCACGCATCGCCTACCTTGTCACAGCTACACTGAGCGACACCGCTGCCCGCCCCAATGAATACTGGCAGAATATTCTGAATGTCCCCGGCTACCAGACCGCCGCCAAGACCGGAACCAGCAACAAGTGTATGGCGCGCGCCGACAGCGGGGGATGCACCGATCGCAAACCGTCCGATTTGTGGACCCTCGGCTACACGCCGAACATCATCACCGGTATCTGGATCGGGAATGCTGATTCCTCTGCTCTGTCAGAGAAAGCAGAGTCCCTCTCCCAGGCCTCCCCTATCTGGCAGGACTACATGATCCGTGCTCACAAACTATTGAAAGATGCGAAAACAAGTTTCCCGATGCCGTCGGGCATTGTGCAGGCGCAGATCTCCACCCTCTCCGGAGAACTTCCCACCGAGTGCACTCCGATTGCCAACCGCCAGACCGATATCTTCCTGCAGGAACATGCGCCAACCACGCCGGATTCCGCCTGTGTGCAGCTATTGGTAGATAAAGTGACAGGACTCCTCGCCTCCGACGAATGCCCCGCAGAAGCCACAGAAATGCGCAGCTTCCTCAGCCCCAAAAGCGTGCTCTCCGATCGCTTCCCGGAATGGAACGCCGCAGTCCAGGCATGGGCACAAAACCAGATGAAAGGCTACGACCCGCTCACCAATACCATGGGTTCCGGCTCCTCTCTCCCGCTCCCGCTTGCTCCCAAAGAAAAATGTTCACTGGCACTCACGCCGGGCCGCATGGAAAAGCCGACCGTCTCTCTCACCTTCCCGAATAACGGAGGCTCTGCTCCCTATCCTGCATTCCAGCCCACCTTCACCTCCAGTGTCGGTTCCAAGCTGCGCCAGGTGGAATATTTTGTGGATGATAAATCGGTAGCAGTCATTACAAGCGCCCCCTTCAACGCCCCCATCCGCATGCCGCGCTCCATTGGGGAAAGCGGAAACCACAAACTGAAAATCACTATCACCGACGAGTATTACAATACTGCCAGCGACACCGTGACCTTCTCCTTCGGCGGCAATAGCGGCGGCCCGGAAATCCGTCTGATTGAACCATCCGGATCAGTGACCATCAAGACCGGTGACACCCTCACCATGAGCGCCAATGCCTCCGCCCCGGCCGGCATCAAGTACGTCGAATTCTTCCTGGATAATCAGCTACTCACCACCAAGCCTTCGGCCCCCTTCAATCTGAGCTACACAGTCACGCTCCCCGCAGGAAGCTATACCCTGAAAGCAGTTGCTACGGACTTCTCCGGTAAAAAATCGGATGACGCAGTAGAGATAACTGTTGAGTAAAACGTTCAAAGAAAGAAGATTTCTCATCTAATAAAACAACGATTCGACAACGGCATTTTATGCTTTTAACCCTGCTTTATAGTATGGTTTGATTAATGCATATGTATAAGTATATTTCATCCATAGTCTGCTCTGTGGCTTTTCTGCTGCTTCCTGCACTTGCAGAAGCCACATCACAGGGGCCGCTCAGTGCAGGCGCCGGCGCAGATGACAACAGCTACGGTGTGAATGCGTGGGGTAGTCCGGGGAATATCACCGCATCGGACGGATCTGTCACAACTGCATTTACAAACATTGATACCACTCACTATCTCGTCGCAACTAACTTCGGTTTTACCGTTCCATCGGGCAATACGATTGACGGTGTAAAATTTGAGTCGCAGAACGGAGAAATGTGTGCAGCATCTTATGAAGACAGAATTCGCTTGGTGAAGGGAGGAACTATCGGCTCCACAGACAGATCGACTGGCGCATTCTGGAGCCAGGGAGGCGGCTATGCAACGTATGGCAGCGCGAGCGATCTCTGGGGCACTACCCTCACCTATACCGATGTAAACGCCACAAACTTCGGCATTGCCCTTGCCGCGTTTGGGGCGGGACTTTCCTGTATCACCGTCGATCATATCCAGGCAACCGTGTACTACACCGCAGGAGGAGGGCCCGTTCCCGAATTTTCGACATGGGCACTGCTTCTCCTTCTTGGAGCAGGTGCTGTACTTTTGAAAAAAGAGGGATTCTTTGAAAAAGCTACCGTACGGCTATGAAACAAAAAGCATACCGAGTGATATTTGTACTGATTGCTCTTGTTGCCTGTGGGGCACTGATACGCGATCTGTGGTTTGCATCGATTGCATTCGATCCAGCCGATTACAATCTGCCATCAACAGCGCAGGAAGTCGTGCCTCTGCGTACAGAGAGAACGGTTACTTTTCATCTGCAGGGACGCAAATATGTGACAATAGGACGAAGTGGAGCTGCGCGGGATGGGGGCTCAGCAAAGAAAGAGGACGGTACGGGATCTTCCCTGTAAAGTAAGACGGCATGACTGGATTGATGCAGCGCTGGGACCCTTTCAAAAAAACGACGGCCTTTCTGGCATGCACACTCGCACTGCAGACTGTTTTCATTGTCTTCCTCAAATCCTCTACAGCAAGTGTCCTGACTGGCTATCCGTTGGCGGGACGACTGCATTACGGCGCAGAGCCGCTGGCCGCGGCATTCCTGCTGGGTATCGTGGTACTTCTCTGTCTCCAGCGGGAGCCATCGATCATCTGGGGAGCATACAGAAGAAATACTCTTATTCTTGCACTCTGCTCTCTCTCCGTTCTTGCAATACTGTCGCTTCTGCTCGCACATCCGCCTGGTACTGCAAACACATGGTTTAATAACATGAATGGAGATGCAGTCCGTCCGGCTGTCTTTGGCGCCATCCGCTACAGCATCATCATGAGCATGCTGATCCCCCTGCTTTTCATCTTTTTCCCGCAAACATTTCTCCGCACATACCGCACAGTATTCCTCATAGCGGGAGGCTCACTCGCTGCGTACATGTGGCTCAGTATTGTGCGGATCGCCATTCATAGACCCCTTGCATCTGTCATTCTGCAAATGAGCTACGGCGTACTGGGACTATTCACCCCGCAGGCATCCATGAACAGTACGGATCTGGTTCTGGGCAACGGGGATTTTTCCGTCATCATCGGACCGCAGTGCCTGGGATTGGACAGCGTTGTTCTTTTCCTCTCAGTCTGGCCCTTTCTCTGGTACATGGCTTCACGCAATCGTATCATCAATCATACACACGCAGCATGGGGATTGATCAGCGGCATAATCATATTGATGCTGCTGAACATCATTCGCATTGTCCTCATCATGCTGGTGGGATCACTTCTGCCGCAAACCGGCGTAGAACTTTTCCATGGTGGAGTGGGAGGACTACTCTTTTTTGCAGTCCTGATTGCCCTCCTGCCGCTTCTGCGCGAACGTAGACAATAGAAAGACAGTCTTTATACTCCCCAAGTGGCAACGCACGATACAGCACAGATCAATCTGCCCTGGATTGAATCACCGTGGTGGGAGGAATCACTCGCAAGCAGGCACCTATCTGCCGGCGATGAAACAAAAGCCCGATCCTTTGCGCGTGATGGGTATTTGCTTCTGGATCTTCCGCTGCAGGAGATGAACGCTCTTATGGAAACCATCAAACAAACTCTGGACGTACAACTGCAACAAACAAGGCGTATACAGGATGCCTGGAAAACAATCCCGGCAGTACGCGAGCTCGCCTCTGCTCCATCCATTTTGTCGTTACTGCGCACACTCTACGGACGCGAACCCATTCCTTTCCAGACACTCAATTTCCGTATAGGCACCGAACAGCCGACACACAGCGACGCTCTCCATTTTCACACCTTTCCGCAACGCTTCATGTGCGGCGCCTGGGTGGCACTGGAAGATGTAGACGAAAACAATGGTCCGCTTTCGGTGTATCCGGGCAGTCACCGTTTCCCTGTCTGGGAACTGCATGATTTTGGATTGGAAAACCTGAAAGCGGAAGAGGCACACCACCTCTACGAAGACGCGATTGCAAAAATGGTGGAGGGCCTCGGACTCCAGAAAAAAACGCTGCCGCTTAAAAAAGGCCAGGTCATACTCTGGGCAGCCAATCTCCTGCACCGGGGTGAACCCATTCGTGACCCCTCCCGTACCCGCTGGACGCAGGTCACACACATCACCTTTGATGGCTCTGCGCTCTATACACCGCATCGTTCCGATCTCCTCCATGGCATCATCCACATGCGCCCGCTGATAGATATCCGCACAGGCGAAGAAATCCTCCCGGTCATCGACGGACATCGCGTCCGTGTGACAGGTGAACAAGCTTTTTGGATCAAACCGGGACTCGGATCGTTTTTGAAAGCAGTATATGAGAGATTGGTTGTCTCTATCCGGCGGAAAAGACAGGGGATGTGATGCCTCCCGCTTGCCTGCCTCGTTATGGGTTATGCGTTATGGGTTATGGGGACGACGAATAACGGAGTAACGGAATAACCGGGTAACGGAACAATAAAAAAAAGAAAGTTCCGCTCTACAATTGCTTCAGCAATTGTAATCGCTCGTGGCGAGGAGTCCGGCCACGGAGGGTGTGAGGGGCAAGCGGGAGGGCAATTGGCCGGACCGCATTTTTTGGTTCCTTTTTGTTGCAGGGACAAAAAGGAACGCCCGTCCGGCGAGGACATTCAAAGAAAACCTCCTTCCTTCCAAACTATTACTCTATATCCGCATTCGTAAACACCTGCGACACATCATCATCCTCCTCAATAACCTCAATAAAATGTGCCACCTTCCCCACTGTCTCTTCATCCTTCACCGCAGTCTTCGTACTGGGTACATACTGCAATCCCGCTGAGTCTATCGTGTAGCCGTTGTTCTTCAGATAATCGCGCACAGGCGTCCAGTTCGCCATATCGGTGGTCACCGTAATTACACCTTCATCGGCATCAATATCCTCCGCACCGAAATCAATCAGCTCCAGTTCCATATCCTCCAGCGGCTTCACCTTCGCACCTTCGGCAATAGAACCAACAACCACCCCCTTGCGTCCAAACATCCAAAGAACAGACGAGGATTCCGCAAAGTTTCCGCCGTTCTTGTTGATGGTGGTTTTCAGGTTACTGAGTGTGCGGTTCTTGTTATCGGTCAGACATTCAATCAGGAAGGCGGTGCCTCCCGGACCCATGGCTGCATAGACAATTTCTTCCATCTTGTCGCCCTTCAGTTCCCCGCTCCCCTTCTTGATGGCGCGCTCAATGTTGGCATTGGGCACGCTATCGGCCTTGGCATTATCGACCGCTGTGCGGAGACTCGGGTTCATGCTCGGATCCCCTCCGCGCTGCGCTGCAATTTCAATCAGCTTTGCATGACGTGTGAACACCTTGCCACGCTTTGCATCGGCTGCACCTTTTTTAACGCGAATATTATGCCATTTGGAGTGACCGGACATACATGTATGGGGAAATGAAAGAGGAGTCAGTTTACAGCTTCTGACATCCGAAAAAAAGAAGCAAGCCCTTCCTCAAAGCAGTTGTCAGGCAGCTTCTTTATTTATAGTTATTCAGGTCCTTTTTCATATCGTTGTACCACTTCCTGTCCGTTGTTTTAACCACAAGCTCCATGTAATCGTACACATCGCTCGGGGCCAGTGTTGTTTGCAGGGCACGGCGCAGAGGATCACGGGTCAGGCGGCCCTTAGGCTTCAGATTCCAGTCCTGCAGCGGCTTGAATTTCTCGACCTTGCGAAGCACGCGCAGCACACCCATGGGGATCAGTTCAATCTTGATGTTGTTCAGATCAACCATGTAGTTCTGCACCAGCGCCCGTTCAGCATCGGTGAAGAGCGGCGTCTTCATCACACTTGTTGTATCGACACTGATATATGTCAGGAGATTGTAGAGCTTATTTTGCTCTTTCAGAGACATCGTTCCTGTCACTCTCTCGCTCAGCTCTTTTTTCTCCGTATCTGCAGCATCTTCATCTTTGAACGGCATATCAATTCTCTTCTCCAGTTTCTTCACTTCTTCCTGCGCCTGCTCTTTGGTCATGTCTTTCTCCTTCATGAAATACTGGATGGCGTCCTGACGCGTAAACTTTCCGGCCAGAATCAATGTGCGCATGCGCTGTGTGTTCAGTCGATCCATCGTGGTGCCGCCTGTATAGCGTGCAGTAGGCAGATTGAGCAGTTTATCGACTTCTTCCACACCTTCCGCCTTGCCGGCAATGGCATCCAGGAGATCTGCATTGGCAATTCCCTCTTCGGAATCAGGATCGGCATCTGCTGCAGCTTCACCCATTTGCTTTGCGGGTTCACTAAAGAATTTCCTCTTAAGGGTGCCCTTCTCTTTGGATTTCTTGAGTGTTTCTTTGGTGCCGGCACGATTCTCTTTTTCTGCCTGCTTCTGATCCGCTTCCACCTCTTCGGGGGTCATCATTTTGATCTGCGGGGGAATCACGACCAGCTCACCCTGTGCTTCATCGCCGGATTCTGTTTTCTTTCCCGAAGGACGACGGAGCGTTACCCCATCTTTCTTCCAGAGTGGCTTGCCGTCAGGTCCTTTGATGAGCGTCGGCAGTCTGCTTTCGAAAATGTCCATGAAACGATCGATATTTTTATTGGTCCAGTTTTTCACTTTATCCAGATATTCCCGCACATCTTCCTTCGTCAATTCACCAGAATCCAGCGCCAGGCGGATGTTGGCGCCATGCATCAGCACACGATCATCGAAGGTACCGCTCGTCGGGTTTTCATCGGTCGGAAACATACTTCTGCGGCGCATGGGATCGGGCTTCAGATCATCCATCCACTGATGCAGTTCTTCAAACTTCACCATCTTCTCTCCATAGTCCATCACCTCCCGGGAGAGAGATGTTTTTGTATTTCTCATTTCATTGAACACACGTTCCAGCAAGAACGAATCCGCCATGCCCACCACCATTGGCTCATTGCTCTGGCGGCTCAGCACTTCGCGCACGCGTTTCTCGCGTGCCTGGAAATTTTCCTTCCGTTCCTGTGTCACTTTTTTATCGGTCGCCGTGCTGCTTTCCAGAAAACTCAGACGCGCACTTTCATTCTTGGCGAGCGCCGGATTTTGCGACCAGATTTTTTGGTTGTCTTTAATGTACTTCACTTCCGCAGGCATACGCTCCTTCCAGTATTCCTGAATCTGCAGTCCGTCTTCGGTATAGTTTCTGGCACCATCACCGTACTCCTCTGTTGCAGCGCGCAGTGCCTTCACATCTGACACATATTTCTTCTGTTCTTCGGTAAGATCGGCCACGGCATCGATGCCATCTGCAGGAGCTTTTGCCGCAGCAGGCCGCTTCTCCTTTTCAGCCTTTTCAAACATCTTATTGATCTGTTTCTGTTTACCGTCTGCCTTGTCAATTTCCGCAATGGATTCAGTCAAATACCGCATTTGCGTATCGAGCGCGGAGTAACGGGACCGCTCCATACCAGACACATCTGTCGATGCATTTTCCCATGCAGGCTTGGCGCCGGTCATCACTTCTTTTTCACGCGTGAGTGATGCGATGAGCTCCTGCTGGAACGCTTTGTTTTTTGCTTCGGGTTTTGTCTTGTCGTAGAACAAATTGAACTGACGAATGTTCTCGGCACGCAAAGACGTGAAATTTTCTCCGCCGGCTTCGGCATAGATTTTCTGCGTTTCCGCCTCACGTGCACTGGTCTGCTTGGCTACAAATTCCTTCTGACTCTGCTCCACTCTTTTTTGCTCTTCCGGAGTGAGCACGCGCGTCTCCTGTTTCCGGTTTTTACGCGCTTCATTGCGCGCCTCCTCCATGGAGTTCACGCGCTTCTGTGCATCTGTCACTTTCTCTTCCGCCTTTCCGATACGACTTTCCGCAGCCTGTTTGGGATTGGCTGCTGCAGGAACTGCCTCCTTCTGTTGGGGAACCCGCTCTTTGGCGCTGTCGGTGGTTGGTTTGTCTGTATTTTCCATAACCGGTTGTAGCGAAAGAAATCCCTTTATTATAGCAAAAATCACACTTTTACGCCAGATAGCATGAAAAAGGCGCCTTTTGGCGCCTTAATCTGGATTCTAAGAGAGGTGAATTACTTGCGGTAGGAGAGCATACCCATGAAACGAGCGCGTTCGACGCCGTTTTTGAGCATTTTCTGGTGGCGCAGACAGACTCCACTGTAGTAACGCTTGCGGATGTTTCCGAAGTAATCGATGAACGGCTTCATAATGGGATAGTCCTTGTAGTCGATGTATGGAACATCTTTCTCGCAGAACGCACATTTCTTCATGCGTGGGTCGGAGCGATTGTTATTCTGTTGGCGGGCCATGGTAGGGAGGGGGTAGGCGTTAGGGGGTAGGATTAGATATTGAGATCTTTATCGGAGATTAGCTTGTCGAGCTCTTCGGTGATTGCTGCACCAGTCATCGGCGCGGCCTTCACTTCCGGCTCTTCTTTCTTCGTGTTCACGCGCTTGGCCTTTTCGACAACCTGCTTCTTGAGTCTCTCTTCCTTGTCCATCACGGCCTTCTCCTGCATCAGCTTCTCCTGATTCTTCCAGCTGGCGTAGTGATCAGCATAGGGAACAATCTGGTAGTTCTTTGGTGGCTTCACAATCATGTGGCGGAGCATGCCCTTCAAAATACGCAGCTGCACATCAATATCTTTAATCTTGAGCGGCTCGATCTCGTAGTAATAGATGATGAATGTTCCTTCGGAATATCCACCGATCTTGTACGCAAGACCGCGACGGCCCCACACGTCTTTGAGGACGAGCTTGGCCTTTGCTTCTGCAAAGATTTCCTCGATTGCCTTCTGAAGCTCTGTGTCTTCTTTCTGGTTCATCGGGAAAGGATAAAGGACCGCTACCTCGTAGATACGCGGTTCGGATTCATCGTCCGCATCGCGGACCGGGAGTGCCTTCTTTTTGGCAAGTTCCTTCAATGTAGCCATAGAATTCGTGGGTAAAATCCAACGCTAAAATGAGGTTGGAGAATCAATGGGGACGCGAGAATAAGGGGATTAAGGCTATACGTCAAGAAGAATGTGCATGACGAGTTATGAGAGTAAGAGTTATGAGTTATGAGAACAGAAACGAGATTGGCTTACCCAAAAACACTCATAACTCATATTCTCATAACTCATAACTCGTCACAACGCCGAAGCAGTCAGCGTTACCGTCGTATTATATAGCCCATTCGGCTGAATAGCCGTTGCTCCCACTTCTGCACGGAACTGGAAGATTTCTGTAGATCCCGCCACAGACGTACGACTGGTACGGGTGACAACAGAGTAAGAACCATCACCTACGTTTAACCATTTATCGGTCGTACTATCAGTCCCCCATTTACTGTCGGTATCGGTACTGGAGGAACGGAGGCGGGCACCCCAGTAGGATTTGCTGGATGCGACGGACCAGGTGTGAGGTTCATTATAAAGAGCCTTTATTTCTGCAGCGGAGAGGGCACGGTTATAGAC
>CAYRQG010000008.1:17092-19510 GCA_964426345.1 uncultured Candidatus Peribacteria bacterium | reverse complement strand
GGTTGTATAAGAGACTTTCAATGTCATACTGACAGACCGCTACAGCAGTGCTACTTTATCTCGGTACTGTGCACTATCTTTAACATGACACCGCATAGTATGACACCGTTCAGGGCCCGTACTCGTTTTTGTGATTTAATCCGAAAGAGTGAAGCGGCCATTGGATTGGTCGTTCGCTTTTTCACAACAAAGGAGGAATGATTGTATGTTCGACTCACGTTTTTTGCCGTTGGCTCACGAAGTCATCACTGCTTTTCAAGGAGGACAAAAGACAATCACGCCGGAGCAGCGCGACATTTTGGTGAATGGCTTGGAAGAAGTGATTCTCGATCCCAATTCATTGGGTGAGTATCTCTTCTCCATCAAGAGCACTACCAATCTTGCAAATCTGATTCCGACCTCGTGGATCAATGACTTCCTGCAAAAGATCGACGCAGAAGTCGACGAATCGATTGGGATTGTTATTGAAGAAGGTGTTGGTGCTTTGGATGATCTGAATGTCCTGCAGCTTATTATGGAGCCTGCTGACCTGTGTCACATTTGTCATCTGACAAAGCACTGGCTCGACGACAGCGACGACGGCCAGGAGCCGCCGAGCGTGTATTGGACCAATTTACTGGGGCAGAGGTCTGAAACCACCTTGGAAGAAGAGAGTGTAACAGAAGATTGGATCTCTCCATTCACTGATGAGTTCAAAGATTTTCTGAGTATTTTCGCTCCGGTCTATCATGACGAGCGGCGCGTTCCGCGATTGGAAGATCATGAGCGTGACGTCGTTCTGTGTGCCCTCGAGGGCATTCTCGTCGACGTCAGTTTTGTATTCGAATACCTGCAGCACCTGAAAAATGCACATGATTTGCGTGCGCCTTTCCGATTTACTGATCCGGAAACTGACCGGACAAGCACAATTCTGCAAACGGGATTGAGGTGCCTGGACAATGAGCAACTTGCTGAACTGATGTTCAACCCCTTCCAGCTGCGCGCATTGATGGATGTGTTGCATGACACGCCGCCGTCATCGTATTGGCTACCGATCTTCAAATTGTATAACCCCGACATGAAATTGGTTCATCAGGCCTTTGGGCCGGCTCGTGTTCCTGCAGAAGTCGGCAGCTGAATATCGGATAGTTACCGACTCGCCATTCCTGTTTTGATACCACCGAAAAAGCAAACAACCGGTCGCTGCAGCAATGTAGCGACCTTTTTTTATTGAGCGACTGTATTTGCTCCATATACCTGCATTCCCAGCGTCACAATTTTTGCGAACTCTGCGCGTGTGACCGGATCATTGGGACCAAACATTCCCGTCGGCTCACCATTAATATCGGTGTACCCAGAAATGATGCCATCGAGTTTTGCCTTCGCAATCACCTGTCCGTACTGGAGTGTTGGAGTGACATCGGTAAAGACGGTGCCGCTTCCGGTGTCGCCATTGATGGAATAGACCTGCAGCAATGTTGCAACGACTTCTGCGCGCGTAGCATTGCGGTGCGCATCGACTGATCCATCGCCATACACGGACCACATCTTAGCTTCCGCACAGGAGAAATACGGAGCAGACCAGCTGCCCGATGCCGTTACGTTCAGCGTAGGAATAGTACAATCAGAAGGAGAGATTCCTGCGGCAGACACCATCACTTTTGCCATCTGTTCAATCGTCACATTATCTGCCGGACCAAAACGTCCTGTCGGGATTCCTGCTGCATCGCGGTAACCAGACACCAGTCCCCTCTCTGCAATCGCGCGGACATACGGTGCGTACCATGCATCGCGTGGGACATCGGCAAGCGTAATGGTGGCACTTCCCACTTTAATCGACACAAAATCATCGGTGCGTTCCTGGCGTTTTTCATCGAGGACGCTCGTGGGCACATCGCCCATAGTAGAGAGATCCGGGAAGAGGTCTTTGCTGTTTTGGAATGTGACATCCAGATTCTGCAGCGTCTGTTCTTTTGTATCCTGGTCAATCACACCCTGCCAGACATTCATATCATCAAAGATTGTTTCAGTTGCTGCAAAAGATGTAACTGGAATAATGGCTGCCAAGGCCAAAATTGCACTGATAGATGTTGAGCGAAAACGAATCACGGTGCTGAGTGTAGCAGAAATGTGATAGTGTTACTAAAACAACTCAGATTGCTCCCCATATGAAATATCACTATATTTTTTGTATGGTGAATAAATTAGGTTTTACATTGGACATCTGGGGAACACTCCTTATAGATGATCCAAGATTTGTCGAAGAGCAAACGACTATTGTTACTGATATTTTACATGCAGACCGTGAAACAGTTGCACGAGCTTTGCAAATATCTGATTCGCGTTTTACGACACTTGCGGAAGAAACAGGCACTGATTACGGCTTTGAGGATCGTCTACATGGAATTGGACAGATATTAGAGAGGCAAATAACACCAA
>CAYRQG010000008.1:11532-17082 GCA_964426345.1 uncultured Candidatus Peribacteria bacterium | reverse complement strand
TGAGATGATCAATGCACAAAGACTCATTTATGAAGCATTGCTTGCAATCCCTCCGTTGCCTCTGGAAGGAGATGTAACTATGGAAGCTCTTTCAGATCTTAGGTCAGCTAATGTGCCAGTTTGCTTGATTAGTAATACAGGATTTATACCTGGAGAAACTATGCGAAAAGTTCTCGCTAAAATTGGCATACTCCCATTAATTAATGATGCTGTTTTTTCAAATGAAGTTCAATTTGCAAAGCCAGATGTTCGCATTTTCCAGAATGCACTGAAAAAAGAGTCTATAAATGATTGTTCAGTCATTCACATTGGAGATTCTGTTATCACAGATCATCAGGGTGCGCAAAACGCTGGAATTGATTATCGCATACTTAACGTCACAAAAAGGCAGTTGCCGCCAACTATACAGACAATCAATACACTGGCAGATGTGAAGGGTCTTATTTCTTGATCTGTTTGCCTTCCCCCTTTTTCTTCGGTACTCTCCCGCGGACATGACAGGACCAGAGACAGACATGGCTCACTCCAGCGCCTCTACGGGCGGAGTGAGTGATTTTTCCGAAATAAAGACCATTTTGCTTCTGGGATCGGGCGCGCTGAAGATTGGAGAGGCCGGTGAATTCGACTACTCCGGCAGTCAGGCTATCAAAGCATTCAAAGAAGAAGGAAAGCGTGTAGTGCTCATTAACCCGAATATTGCCACCAACCAAACAAGCTGGGGTCTTGCCGATGCTGTCTACTTTGTACCGGTGATGCCGAAGTTTGTGGAGGATGTGATTAAAAAGGAAAAGCCTGACGCCATTTCTGTCAGCTTTGGAGGGCAGACTGCACTCAACTGCGGAATGAAACTGGACGAGATGGGTATTCTGAAGCAGCACAATGTCCGCATTCTCGGAACACCGATTGATGCTGTGCGCCGTACAGAAGACCGCGCTGCATTTAATGCAGAATTGCGCTCTATTGGCGTGGATGTTCCCCGCTCGTTTGCATGTGCAACAGTGGAAGAGGGAATGAAGGCTGCAGAAACAATCGGTTTCCCGGTGATTGTGCGCGGATCGTTTGCACTCGGTGGCAAAGGAAGCGGAGTCGCATCGAATGCAGAAGCATTGAGAGAGTTGCTTGGCACGTCGTATGTGGAATCCAGCACGGTGCTCGTGGAAGAAGATCTGACAGGATGGAAGGAGCTCGAATACGAAATCGTCCGCGACTACGCCGATAACTGTATTACGGTGTGTAACATGGAAAACGTCGATCCGCTCGGTGTGCATACCGGTGAATCGATTGTGGTGGCGCCCAGCCAGACGCTCGATAACACCGACCACCAGATGCTTCGTTCTCTTTCACTCAAAGTAATCCGTCATTTTGGCATTGTGGGAGAATGTAACATCCAGTTCGCTCTCGATCCCAAGTCCCGCAAGTACCGCGTGATTGAAGTGAACGCACGCCTCAGCCGCAGCTCCGCACTCGCGTCCAAGGCAACCGGTTACCCACTCGCGTTCGTCGCTGCCAAACTCGCACTTGGGTACTCACTCCCAAGCATCCGGAATGCAATTACGAAGGTCACATGTGCCGACTTCGAACCATCCCTCGATTACGTAGCAGTGAAAATCCCCCGTTGGGATCTGCAGAAATTCCGTCATGTGTCGGATCAGGTCACGAGCGAAATGAAATCGGTAGGAGAAGTGATGGCACTTGGCCGTACATTTGAAGAAGCGCTCCAGAAGGCGCTGCGTATGCTCAACATTGGCGCCGACGGACTGTATCCGGTCCCCTTCCCGTTTGAGAACCTCACGCAGGAAGTGAAGCGCCCCACGCCACGCCGTCTCTTTGCGGTTGCCAAAGCGCTCAACGAAGAATGGACAGTGGAAGAGGTGAATATTGCAACCGGTATTGATCGCTGGTTCCTGGACCGGATCAAAGCCTGTTCCGATGTTGCGAAAGCATTGTTACAGACACGCGCCGATGAATTTGCGATCGATTTGCTTCGCACGGCAAAGCGTTTTGGATTCTCCGATACCTCCATTGCCAAAATCCGTCAGACGGAAGCGGAGAAGGTGCGGACATTGCGCATTGAAAATGGAATCACTCCGTTTGTGAAACAGATCGATACACTCGCTGGCGAATTCCCCTCGAAGACGAACTATCTCTACCTCACGTATCATGCAACGGAACACGATGTCGTCTTTGCAAAGAAAGGAGACAAGCCGCGTGCGATTGTGCTGGGCGGTGGTCCGTACTCGATTGGTTCCTCTGTGGAGTTTGACTGGTGCTGCGTACAGACTGTGCGCGAATTCCAGAAGCAGGGCTACGAGGTGGCCATGATCAACAGTAACCCAGAGACCGTGAGTACCGATTACGACGAATGTGACCTGCTCTTCTTTGAACAGCTTACGGAGGAACGTGTACGTGATATTGCGGATCTTGTGTATCCGGAAGGTGTCGTTGTTTCCATGGGTGGACAGATCCCGAACTCACTTGCTCCCAAACTTGCCAAAGCAGGTATCGCGATTTTCGGAACCCATCCGTCCAATATCGACATGGCAGAAGATCGCCACAAATTCAGCGAACTGCTCGATACACTCAAAGTCGATCAGCCTGAATGGAAAGAATTTACGGATTTTGAATCTGCAGTCACCTTCGCCCGCAGTGTCAGCTATCCGGTGATTGTGCGCCCGAGCTACGTACTCTCCGGTGCGGCAATGGCCGTTGTGCATTCCGAAAGTGATCTGCAGTCTTTCCTGGATGAGGCAGCACTCGTGAGCAAAGACGCGCCGGTGGTGATCTCCAAGTTTGAAATCAATGCCAAAGAAATTGAGTTTGATGGTGTGGCACAGAATGGAGAGCTCTTGCTCTATGCCATTTCCGAGCACGTCGAAAATGCAGGTGTCCACTCCGGTGATGCCACTCTCGTACTCCCGCCGCAGCGCGTACACATTGAAACGATTCGTAAACTGAAAGTGATTGCGAAGAAGATTGCAAAAGGTCTGCAGATTTCCGGTCCGTTCAATATCCAGTTCCTCGCACGCGATAACAAACTGAAAGTAATTGAATGTAACCTCCGCGCCAGCCGCAGCTTCCCGTTTGCAAGCAAAGTAACCGGCGAGAACTTTGCAGTTCTTGCCGCCAAGGCACTCCTCGGCAAAGCACCGACCGGTATTTCGTACCAGACACTCGATCTGGACCATGTGGGAGTGAAGGCTGCGCAGTTCAGCTTCTCGCGCCTGAAAGGTGCCGATCCCCGCCTGGGCGTGGAAATGGTGAGTACCGGAGAAGTGGCCTGTTTTGGAGAAAGTGCAGAACAGGCACTGCTCATTGCACTGATGGCAGTCGGTTTCCGTGTTCCGCAGAAGAATATCATTCTTACGATCGGGCGCCTGGAAGACAAAGTCTCGCTCCTTCCGACTATCCAGCAATTGTACGACATGGGCTTCAGCCTCTATGCAACGCTCAATACCCACGAATTCCTCTCTGCCCGCAATATTCCGTCCATTATGCTGCACAAGGTATCCGAACCTCGCAGTCCGAATATCAAGGAATATCTGGAAAACAAGCGTGCGGACCTCGTGGTGAATATCCCGACTCACGAAAGCACCCAGGAGCAGACCGACGGCTACTTTATGCGCCGCCTGTCGACCGATCGCGGTATTCCCCTTATTACAAACGTGCAGCTGTTTAAGAGGATTGTGGAGGCTTTGGCCACTGAAAAGCCCGATGAGCTGCCATCTCTCTCCTGGCCGCAGCTTTTGACAGAAGGAGTCTAAATACCGCTTTTATGGGGAAAACGGGGCTTGTATACGCCATCCACCCTCTTTATACTGTCCGCACTATGCCTACCTCCGACGATTTCAATTTAGAAGATCCGACGCCTACCACCGGTGGCGTTGCCTCTACCTACGACGACGATGACGAAACTTTCGTCACCAAAGATGGTTTGAAGAAACTCAAAGATGAGCTCGAACACCTGAAGGACACGCGCCGTAAGGAAGTCGCCCAGCGTTTGAAGGAAGCCATCTCCTACGGAGACCTTTCAGAAAACTCTGAGTACGAGGAAGCCAAGAATGAGCAGGCATTCATCGAAGGACGCATTATTGAGCTCGAGCACAAGATCAAGAGCGCAAAGATCATCACGGAAAAAGCAGACAAGAAAGCCGGCAAGGAAGTGAACATCGGTTCCACCGTCACTGTTCGCGATATGTCCTCCGCCGATGGCGAAGAACTCACTTATACCATTGTGGGTGCCACTGAGGCCGATCCGTTCCAGTACAAAATCAGCAACGAATCCCCTATCGGAAAAGCACTGCTGAGCAGAGTGCGCGGCGATGAAGTGCAGGTGCACACGCCATCCGGAATTGTGGGATACGAAGTGCTGAAGGTTGCATAAGAACGCTTTCGCAATTAGTCTTCCTTCATGCCCGACGATACAGCTACAACAACGGCAGCAGCTGTCATTATTCCTGCCGATGTCCAAGCATCTTTTGGTGTGATTGTGGATTTAATCATGCATTCCGAAAGCATGAATAACGGCGAAAGACAGTATTGGATTGATATCCTGCCTTCCATGACCCAGGAACAGGTGCAGCAACTCACCGATATTCTCACCAACGAGCGCGATCAACTGGCGGCAATCGATGCGAAGTATAATACCAACATCGCTTCCTCCAATACCGCAAGCATTGAAGAAACCGAAATGGTACGCACGCGTAAGCGCGAGGAACTGTCCAGCAAAGAGAATACCGAGCGTTCAGAGGAAGAGAAGGCTGCGGAGGATTTATTGAAGCAGATGGATTGATTTTGAAGAGTTATGAGTGAGGAGAATATGAGTTATGAGCTTTTTTAAATGTACCTCATAACTCATGTCTCATAACTAATCACGGTGCATGAACAATGAATCGATCAATGAGTGCCTGCAATTCCTGCGGCGATTCGTCGGTGGAACGGATTATACCGGTTTTTAAGTCTTTATCGGCACGCACTGCCCACGCTAAAAACTGTTTCAGCTCCGGATCTTTGACACGTTTTGCATAGGGCATAAGAGAACGCAGGGCAAAAATATGCACGGCTGTTGCATCCGCTATATCTTTAGATGAACTCATACCACTACGTACTGCGGCGCGTACAAGCACCAGGTTTTTGAGCATCGAGAGAAGAATGGCCCAGAGTCCGTAGGCATCGCCCCCTCTATCCAGCATGCGACGGGAATACTGCAGAGCTTGAATACGGGAACCTTCGCACAGGAGATCTGTCATGCGCCAGACAATGCCTTCATCAGACGGAATGGTCATCAGTTCAATGTCCATACGTGTAATGCTGCGATTAGCTGCATGCAGAGCAAGCTTCTCTATTTCCTGGGAAAGCAGATCCATATCTTCGCCCAGATATTCAATCAATGCATCACGTGCTGTAGGCTCCAGGGAACTTCCTGTATCTTTTGCATAGCTCTCCGCCCATTGTGTGAGTGCCTTTCCTTTTAGTGGTGCAAATTCTTTTACATCGGCAGTGGCGAGAATTTCTTTCACACCTGTTCCGCGCTTGGCGGGTTTGGGATCGCAA
>CAYRQG010000008.1:0-11522 GCA_964426345.1 uncultured Candidatus Peribacteria bacterium | reverse complement strand
TGGAACTCCTGACACCATCTGCGACGCTCTGCGCGCAGGAGGAAGGTATTTTCGCCGGTAAAGAGGAAGAATGCGGCCACGACTGCATTCTACTGAAAAATCAGACGGATGCGCATCATTTCCTGAATAGATTTAGGATATATTCTATGAGTGCAGTCAACGAAAGGCGCATTGAAGAAACAGCGTTTTTACAGTACAATAGGAAGAAATGTCGAAGAAACAAATCAACCACCGGCAGAAGCTCCCGCTTCCGATTCTCTCGCTCGGACTGCTCGCAGTCATTTCATCGTTCGCAGTTGGAATTAAAAGTGCGGGCGAAGTGAAAACTGTTTCCCCTATGGAAGCATCGAGCACACGCCTGAACGGCGACATCAACAGTGATGGCATGATTGATAAGACGGATGTCATTGCCATTCTGGAAGTCGCTCGCGGGTACAAGGAAGCAACACCTGATCAGCTCCTTGCTGATCCCAACGGTGACGGACAGCTGACAATCGACGATGCTATCCGCATCCTGAACGATCTGTCTATCCGCTAAACACACATACACATGCCTGGACTTTTCATTGGTCATCGGCCAATCGCTGTCAAAACACTTCTGTGTGCATTCCTCTGCACACTCCTCCCGTCCATGCCGGTTGCGCACGCGCAGCTGGATCATTTTGAAATGCTCAATCCCTTAGACGGGGGCGACGCACATTACGCAAGTGGTGATACAACAGCACAGTCTGTCAGCTTTGAATTACGCCCGCACTGTGATTCTTTGGATTACCGCGAAGCATTCAATAAAAGAGATCTCCCGGTTGCCACTGCCACTCCTCCCGGGGCCTGTCCTCCGTATGCGGTCAAGGATCCGCAGACCAAGCAGACTCCCGTACTCAAGGAAGGAGATCCGCTGGATATGGATGTGATTGTGAATAATCCGTCGGGCCAGTCGATTCAGCGCTTCCGTGCATGGATTGCGTACGATCCTTCGGTTATCGAAGGAGAACTGATTGAAATTGCGTCCGCCTTCCCGACACCTACACCGGGTGAAGCGGATTTTTCAACAACAGACGGATACATCAAACTGAGCGGCTCCGCCGATACACCAGTGACCGGAAAGACCATTATTGTCGCCCGCGTTCGTTTGCACGCACTTCCGACTACACAGACATCCATTCCCGTGACCTTCTACGATGTCACCGGCACAAACGGCAGCCACACCGGTGTCTTTTCCAAAACCGGAACACAGGAAGCTGCAATCGCATCTACACTACCCGGAACACTGCTGGTACGCATGACACCCAAATCGACCGATTCCGTAACTCCGGGTGGCGTTTCCAGTACTGCATCTGCCGCTTCTACAGGAGCGGCCTCTTCTGCTGCATCCGATACAACTGCACAGACATCCTCTGCGGATGCAGGCAACAGCTCTCAGAACGACTCCGGCATGGGAACACTGTCCTCTGCTCCATCCAGTACTGCACCCACCGGGAGCAGTGTTTTTGATCTGTTGCAGGTGCAGCATCTGAAGGTAACCACCGAAGGAAGTTCTGTCTTCCTTGCCTGGGATGTTCTCCCGTCTGCAGAGCTCGTGGGGTACAACCTCTACTACGGAACAATTTCCGGAAAGTATCTGCAGAAGCGCAGCGTGGATAAAAATTCAACCACTATCACCATCCGTGCACTGCCTGAAGGTGTGACGTATTACTTCGCTGTCCGTGGCGTCAATGCACAGAACAAGGAAACAGACTTCAGTCAGGAAGCTGGCATCAGTGTCGGAAAACCTGAAACATCCACGGCACCGCTTACTGCCAGTTCGACCTATACACCTGCACAAACCCCGAAGACCAACGGAAATGTGTCCGGTGAAACAGGCGTTCCGTCTACCATCCTGCTCTTCGTTGTCCTGTCTGCCGTCATAGGCACAGGACTCGCCTTCCGACGCCAGCTCAGCGCCAAAGTATGACCACACTGCATCCGCACTGGCAGGAAACAGACGATGCCGATGAGCGCCGTATTCCTGTTCGTGTCACGGTGAGTACTGAAAAAAGGTCAGAGCCGCGTACGGAGAAAGCAGTGAACAATGTACGCCCTCCCGTTCGCGCTACGCGCCGTCCTGCTGCATTTGCTGGGATCGCGCTTTTTTTGATTATGGGCGCCGCAACGTTTCAGGTCTTTGGCCTGGGCTCTATCCGCGGACAGGTCGATACACTTGCTGTGAACGTACATATCCGTTCAACGGGTGCCGATCCCGTGACAATCACCGTCCAGCCGGGCAGCACGATTACCTGGACCAACGACGACACAATCCCACACATCCTTTCCTCCGAGACTCTTCCGACTGTCGACGGAAAGCCGTTTGTGAGTTCAGCGATTTTCCCGGGAAGCAGCACGTATATTCTGATTCCTCCAACAGCGACACCTGGGGCATATCCGTATATTTCCAAGACATCCGATACCGTAAGTGGCCAGATTATCATTCGCGCTGCTGGAGCGACGCCAGCAGTCACTCCTACGCCAACCCCAAGTTCCGACGCACTTGTGACACCCACTCCAACTGTAGAACAGCCCACTGCGCCGTTTGTTCCGGCTCCAACACCCGATACCACATTCCAGCCTGAAGCGACTCCTCTTCCTGCTCAAACAACAGGTATTGCCATTAACCCGCATACCATTGGAAGTGGTGAAGTACCGCTGCCGGATCGTCAGACACCCGGTGGTGTCCCTGCCGTTACACAGCATAAGCCGATTGCAACCACAGAAAGCGGACCCGGTGTTTGGGTAACTGTGCTTTTCACAATCGGAACGCTCCTGGTGGTGACACGCAGAGCATTCCGATCGATCTGATCCGATAGTGGTGTTTGACAGCTTTTTTACTGTGCCTCTCCACCGTGCGACAGACAGGGTGGAGCGAAGTAATTGATCACATGCCCATCAACTGTGCATGCCGGGATCATTGTTCCGTCATTACAAACGTACGGTGCGCACTGGTTTGCGGAACTCACAGAACTGCTGGAACTGGAACTCATACAATCGCGCATGCAGCTCCCTGCCATACAGTACTGCGCACAGACTTCTCCGGGAGCACAGTTTTGTGACGGGCAGTAATTCGCTTCACCAGCTTCGCAGATTTTATTGCCACACGTTGCTGCTGCAGACGACACAGAACGACGGGAAGAGACTGATGACACAGAGGAACGACTGGATGTATTGCAGGCGCGAAGCGTGCAGATTTCTCCGTTCTTGGTACAGCTGCAGCTATTACAACCGTCTGCAGAAGGATAGCTATCGCCCACTGCATGACCGCCACAGGCGTTTACACCCATGTGAGATGCAATCGCAGCAATCTGATCGCGCAACGGCTGTACGACGGTCTGATCGTAGCGGTTGAACATGACTGCTACCTGTGCACGTGTCACGTAATCATTGGGTCCGAAGCGACCGTTATCGTACCCGCGGATAATGCCAATATTCGCCATGCGATCAATATCACCGCTGTACGATGCGTTGGCAGAAACATCCGGGAAATATGACTGGACTGTTTGTCCCAGAGCGGGAATTGCCAAGGCAACTGCAACACCTGCAACAAACGTGAGGAAAGGACGTGTAGACATAGAAGGAAGGGGAAGAAATTCCAATCGCTTCTATGACACCTAAAGGAAATGACTCTTTCAATGAATTTTCATATACCTGAAAGTAACCGAGGTGACCGACGTTTCCAAAGGGGCTAACGTGTATGTGTTTTACATTGGTCCCCTCGGTCCCCTTTGACACCTTGCATACCGAATCAAGGGCAGATCGGATCGGGTTCCGATGTAATGGATGTGCCGTAATGCGTGGTGATGTAGTATTTGCCACTACTTGCATCAACCGCAATGCCCATTCCAATTAATCGAAATTCGGGTTTCATGATGCTGTTATAGTGCGAGCTGGATGCTTTTCCTTTTTCGCTCATATAAAAATCAAACGTGGAACGGACAGCGTTGATGAGATCCTGTGTGCAATCATCCTTTTTGCACTTATAGACGCCCCATCCGATATTTTCCGTAAAGGTGGCACTCTTCACATTCGCAAAATCGAGATCAAGATCGGCAAACCAGTCACCAATCATCCCGTAATCATAGTATGCAGTCTGGCCGGTACGCTTGTGACTGATGGTTCCGTTGCTCTTTGCGCGTAACGACCAGAGTGTTGCGCTGTGGTTGAGTTCTTTATTCTGCGTGTATGGTGCAAGATTCAATCCGGCTCGTGCATCATTGATCCATTTGGCCCAGACTCTGCGCACTTCCTGGATATCGACCCGGGGAATCTGATCATCTGTAAACCATTCGCACTTTGCCGCAAGGAGCGTCTTGGCATCTACAAACGCTTCCTCTGTTTTATTTTCCTTCAACCGCCAGAGCATTTCCGCCATGGCGCCACGCGTTAGTGCCTCCCCCGTTGCATGAACATCGGGAGGAATGGCATGTGCATCTGCAAGAGCGGAAATGTAGGGGGTGTACCAGGGATTTTTCACGTCTGATGTGAGATGAATAGTGAATGCATTTGTTAGGATTTTGGATGCTTCTGCAATGTTGAGTGTCTCTGCCGGGTGGAACGTTCCGTCTTCATATCCTTTGATGAATCCTTTCACCTTCGCCGCACATGCAAAAGGAGCGAACCAACTGCTCTGCGGCACATCGGTAAAGCGATCATCGCGGTTGGTACGGATACATTCATCGATGTCTTCTGTACTCACGAGCAATTTTGTAAGCACTTTCACAAACTCCGCACGGTTCACCGTGTGATCCGGACGGAACGTGCCGTCTTTGTATCCGGAAATAATGTCTTTGCTTTTGAGATAGTTAATAGCATCCGCATGCGGTACCGTGGGCGGGATGTCGGTAAAGTCCGCAGCTGCAGCAATTTCTGCAGTACACGTAAGACCGATAATGCCGAGGAGAACGCGTAGCAACACCGAGACATGCTACCGACAAATATGTCGTTTCAAAGTGAAATTTTTGTTGTCACACGACAGCCGAGTGTCTGCAGGCGGCTTTGGAGTTTCCTGTTGGTGCCGCTCACGATCCCGCTTCGGACATATATATGGATACTGCCACGCTGCGGGTGTGATTGGATAAATTGAATGAGGTTCTGGATTTCAGATTCAAGAAGAGGATGTTTGTTTGTGTGTTGCCTATCGGAGAAATCGATAACGAGGGAAGTCCCCACTACGCTCAATGAGCTGCGAGGGGCAAGTGAGGAAGCGAGTGAGGTGATCATGAGTGCTGTGGGGAAGAACGTGATAAGTGTACACTCGTACACCTATTCATCAAGAGATGTATGATCAATTGTATGCATCAGATCCTTGCTGTGATTATTTGTTTATCTGTAGCCATTCCTGAACATACATATTAAACAGAGAACTATAAAAAGAACATAAAGGTGTACGAAAGGTATACGGCAAATACTTTTTCTTTCATCTGAAAAACATTTCCAAACCGCAGGTTTCCTCTGGGATTGAACCTGTGTACAATCCTCGCACGTTCCTTTCGCTTTTATTGTGGGGCGGTACCGAAGTAGACAAACGGGGCAGACTGTAAATCTGCGGGGGTGCAAATCCCTCCCGGCCCACCATTCGATTCGTCCGCCTTTGGCGGACACACTCTCATGGTCCTTCGCTTCGCTCGGGCCATTCTTTTTTTGCATAGCAAATAGAATGACAGTGAGCGTAGTCGAACTGCCCTGCTGAGTTATTTCAGCACCTTCTTCAAATCGACCCGCTCGGTCATGCGCACACGCGGCAATTCCAGATGCTTGCTGTTTTGTGTAGCAACTCCTGCCAGCGTTGTAACGGCATAGGGAATGTTTGCAGCTCTCACAATAGCCACTGTATCCTTGTTATAGCGGCCGGTGGGATACGCCAGACTGAGAACCGGCTTCCCGATTTCTGCTTCGATGGCTTTTTTGCTCCCCTCTATTTCTTGCCTTTGATGATCGGCAGACATTTTGGCCAGATCAAAGTGATCCATCGTGTGTGCACCGATTTCCATACCCGATCCGCTCATCTGCCTGATCTGATTCCATGAGGCGTACTTCGTTGTACCGGGGAAATCAGTGATGATATAAAAGACAGCTTTCATATTGTACTTCTGCAGCAGCGGAAATGCTGCCGTATAGGCATCTTCATATCCGTCATCGAATGTGATGATCATGGGCTTGAGCGGAAGTAGCGCACCGGTATTCAGGAGTTCAGCGAAGGTGACAGTGTGGTACCCGGCATTGCTGATAAACCGCAGCTGTTTCTCAAACGTTGCGGGTGTTACTGTCAGCCCCTGTCCCATGCGGTCCTTCGGCCCCGGCATAGGGCGTATGTAGTGGTACATCAGGATGGGAATGGATGCAGGCTTGCTGTCGGGTGCGGGAAGGATGCTTCTGTTTTTGCTTTGCACTTCCTGCGAAAAGAAACTAAAGGATGCTGCTGGTTCTGCGTATGTAACGGGATATGCACTCAGAAAAACAGAAAGTGATACAGCCGGCAAAAGCAATCGGGGAAATTGCATGGCCCTCAGTGTATCACCGGTAATCCGGCCTGTACCAATCGGGCACTGCGTAGACCGCAATGGTGCCGTTATCGGAAATCAGGCGGTAAGCAGGATGATTCAGAAGATACTGAATGACGGACGGAAACTTTTTGTGAGAAACGACAAGATAATCTGAAGGATACGCTGCCAGGATAGTATTCAATGTTTTTTGGATATCCGGAGTGTCTTTGCCACCCGCACTTTGTTCCAGCAGATAAATGGACTGAGAAATATCTGGATCGGTCAGATACGTAAACGCCCGGTCAATCCCCGCTGCATACTGCAGATCGGGTCTGCGTGCGACGTAGGCAAAGAAGGCATCCCAATCCAGGTTCAGTACTTTTGCATGAGCCGGCAGTGAATCCAGTACCGCATACGGGGCAAAGCTGTGTTTGGAATCATCGCGGGTGAAAACATAGGGTAGAAGCAGAACTTCTGCGATGCATACTCCAATGGCAAACCATTTCAGGAATGCCATTACTTTCATTTTCCGCGGCAACAGGATTTTCAGTAAATCGCGCGGTGCGGATCGATCCATCATGTAAAAACGCGCAACCGTGAGAACGAGAAGCGGCCACAGCATGTCGATGGCACGCACCCAGAATGCAAAGGCGGCAGTAAAGGCGAGCGTACAGAGCGAAAGCAACAGGACGTGCGGTTCTTTTTTGAGATTCGGCAAAGAATCATTGGCGTAAAAGCGCAGGTTAAAGAGTGTGATCATCATCAGCGCCACGAGCACGCTCAGCGACGCACCATCAACAATACCGCTCTGCATTTCGCGCGAGAGCCCAATAAAGTGCAGGAAGGGAATTTTCAGGAAAACTGCATACAGATACTCCAGATACAGCAGCGGTTGTGGATGCAGCAAAAAGCCAAGCAGCACACCTGTCACTGTTGCAGTGCCTGCCTTAAGCGCATCGCGCGTATGACCGGTGAAGGCATAGGCAAAAATGCCACAGAGACAAATGAAGAGGCCAAAGGTGAAAAGCTGGGAGAGAAGCACACTTATAAGCATCAGCACGGTAAGCAACATCCAGCGGCGTTCGAAAATGGCATACAGCACAAAGAGAGCCATTGCCGTCATCAGTGCATACGGCCGTCCAAGCAGGAATCGACCCATGAACTGCGTATCGCCAAAGACGAGTAGCAGAAGAAACACAGTCGAATCGCGCGCGGAGAGACGGAATGAGCGCAGAATCAGCAGGAAAGCTGCAAAGAGTGCCGCCACCTCACACACTACAAAAAGCTGCAATCCTTTCGCGATAGGAAAATACGTAAAGGGAATCAGGAGAACATCGGAGAGAAACCACGGATCGACCGGATGCGTATGCAAATAGCCTTCGTAGAAAAACTGACTCCATCCGGGAACCTGTCCAATGCCAACATCCCTCAGTTGTTTCGCCATCGCAAAGTGCCGAAGCCCGTCATCCATGGACGTGGGATTTTTGAGAGACAGCAACAGTAACGCACAAAAGAGCAGCAGGAGTAATGCTGCGAGCGTATCGAGTGAAAGACGTCGAACCGTCTGGGGCATAAGGAAAGCATAGCACTGTTCGCTTCCATGCGGCACCGCGTTTATTTGGCCGGGGTGTTCAAACGGAATGTTGAAATTGCCACATTGAATGCATCGGCGTTTTCCGGATACTCCTTGAGGGTATCGCTTCCCGTAATAACAAACATGCGGTTCCCTGTGGAACGGAACGCCATCATGCGGGACACAATCGATTCTGTACCTGCCGTATAGGTAATAAGTACATCGGGCACTTCGCCGCGGGCAGAGGGGGAAATACGTTTCTTGATAGTTGTAAACCCGTTTGCATTTTTCTGGAGCACTTTCTGCAGCCAGTCTGCCGGCGAAAGCGTACTTCCAGAGACATTCACCACGCTCACCGAAATCTCCGCATTGATGGGCGCTTTGGCATCGGTCATCCAGCTTCCGGGCTGTCGGAAGACCGCCACATCGGCCAGTTCACCCGGGGCAGGCTCTTCGTCGATGTGTGTGTCCAGTGTCTTCCAGTCTTTGGGAATCTGAATACGGAAACGGTAGTCAGGCAGCGACGATAAATCGTGATTCAGGCGCTGGTACTGATTTTCGAGAATGTCAGCAGAGGGAAGCGCCGTTGGGAACGGCAGAGCGCTCTTGGAATTGGCGCAACCTACCAGGGCCAAACCCAGCGAAAAAGCGATACAGGACCGTATTAAATGAGACATAGAGAGCATCCAGTATAGAGGAAGTGACATCCGGGAACAACGGTGCAGGATACGTCCAATCAGCCTTTGGGGCCTGAATACTGCATTCGATGCTCCAGAAACTCTTATTCGTACCGCAGCGCTTCCATCGGGCTTAAGTTCGCGGCGCGCTTGGCAGGGTAAATTCCAAAGACGAGCCCTGTGGCAATTGCCATGAAAACCGCCAGAAAAATAGCGGTGAAAGACAGAATGAAAGTGAATTCTCCAAGTGCCTTTGCCGCAAGTGCTGAAAGAAGCCACCCAAAAAATGCACCCCCAATAATCCCAATCACACCTCCTGTAAGTGTCAGGAAGACTGCTTCCAGCAAAAACTGCAGAAGGATATCGCGCTTCCGCGCACCGACTGCTTTGCGAAGACCAATTTCACGCGTGCGCTCAGTGACAGATACCAGCATGATATTCATGATGCCGATTCCTCCCACCAGCAGTGAAATGCCTGCAACGAGCGCGAGGAAGATTGTGAGGCCGAGTGTGACAGAACCAATGATGCCGCTCACCTGCTCTGCGCTCTGCACCTGGAAATCATCTTTATCGGGATCACCGGTCGGGTTATCAATGTGGTGTCGCTGACGCAGAAGAAGCTCGATTTCCTCTTTGATGACTGCTGCATCGCCAGTCGTCTTCATGGTGATATACGTGAGATACGACTGGTTGGTGATTGCCTTTGCGGTGCTGAAAGGAATGAAAATGGGTGTATCCAATTGCGCAAGGAGCGCAGACTTTACCGCCTCGTTTTTTCCAACGATGGTGAAGGGCACATCGCCAATGGTAATCTTGCTGCCTACCGGATCTTTATCGCCGAACAAATCTTCTGCGGTTTTATTGCCGATGACTGCGTTGGTCTTGGCTCCATCTTCATCGTTCTTGTCGAGCATTCTTCCTTTTTCAATTTTCAGTCCGTAGTTCTGCACCATCGTATCGTAGGCGCCGAAGACAAGCGGGCTCCCCTCTTCTTTGCCGTAGTGGACCGGCTTGGCAACAATAATGACGGGGCTGGAGCTTGTGATGCCCGGGATTTTTATGATCGCGTTATAATCGTCCAACTTCAGGCTTTCCAGATTGCCGCCGAACTTCTGCAACCCTGAAGGCATCACTTCCATTGTGCTGGAACCCACGCTCGCAATCTGCGTGAGGATGTAGTTCTGGAAACTGTTTCCCACCGAGACCATCAGCACCACGGCACCGACACCGATAATAATACCGAGCATGGTGAGCAGCGAACGTGTGCTGTTCACCGTAATGCCTCGGACTGCCATGCTGAGCGTGTCTTTAAACTTCATATTATTCGTAGCGGAGGGCTTCCATAGGATGCAGACTGGCTGCACGCCTTGCCGGAGAAATACCAAATACCAGTCCGGTAATTCCGGCCATCATGAGTGCTGCCACAATGGATGGTATGGAAACAGCGAACAGATAGGTCGACAGGAAATTCTTCACGAGGAGCGACAGCAGAAATGCCAGGATCAGTCCGCCGATCATGCCAATGAATCCACCCACAAACGTCAGCATCACCGATTCTGTGAGGAACTGGAGCAGAATATCGCGGCGCTTGGCACCGACTGCTTTGCGAAGGCCAATCTCACGCGTGCGCTCTGTCACTGACACCAACATGATATTCATGATCCCGATTCCCCCCACGAGCAGTGACACTGCGGCAATGGTGGTAATAAAGAGCGTCAGTCCCAGCGAAACCGATCCCAGAATGGTACTCGCCTCTTCTGAAGAATGGACGATGAAATCATCTTTCTTGGGATCGTCTTTGGGATTGTCGATATCGTGGCGGGTCCGGAGCAGGAACTTCACTTCGTCGAATGCGACATCAAAACTGTCTGTCGCGTTCATGGTGAGATAACTCAGGTATTTCTGCCCCGTGATATTGCGGACAAGATTGAACGGCACATAAATGCGGTTATCGGCACTCTGAAAGAACTGTGATCCGAGCGCTTTCGTGACGCCAATCACCGTGAAGTGATTGTTGCCGATTTTGATGCGCTGGCCGATCGGGTTGATGTTTCCAAAGAGTTTATCGACCACTTCCGGACCGATCATGGCCACTGCTGCGGCTCCCTGATTATCGTTTTCATCGAGCAGGCGGCCTGCGGTCGTAGTAATGGTCTGGTTCTGGAAAAACTGCGGCGTGACCCCGAGCACCTGAGCAGACATTTCATCGTTTCCATAGGAGGTTGTGCCGGGAAGGAAAATCACCGGAGCGATACTTTCAATACTTTTCAGGCGCTCGAGTGCGTTAAGATCTTCAAAGGTAAGGCTGTCGAATCCTGTCTGTACCGCAGCAGCACCTCCTTCCTCTTTCCCCGGGAAAATCACCATGCTTTTACTGCCGAGGCTGCTCACCTGGCTCAAAATCACTTCCTGCATGCTGGCTCCCACGGAACTCATGAGAACCACGGCGCCCACACCAATAATAATACCAAGCATCGTCAATAAAGAGCGTGACCCGTTGACGGTAACGCCTTTGAATGCCGTATGAAACGTATCACGTAATAACATGCGGGTTCGGGTTGGGGTTCGGATTACTTCAGATGATCGTGAGTGCCGGCAATGACACGCTTGAAGTCAGATCCGTCGGATTCAATGCGTCCGTCACGGATGTTGATGATGCGCTTTGCGTGCATGGCGGTGGTGCGTTCGTGCGTCACAAGAATAATGGTGTGCCCGTGATCATTGAGCGTCTGCACGGCTTCCATAATGGCCACACCGGAAGCG
>CAYRQG010000007.1:2963-19546 GCA_964426345.1 uncultured Candidatus Peribacteria bacterium | reverse complement strand
GCTACCGCCGTCAGGACGAAATCGGAACGCCCAAGTGTGTGACGATCGACTTTGGAACCGTGGGCGAAGACGCAGCGCAGGGTGAAACGGATACAGTCACCATCCGCGACCGCGATACCCTGGAACAGGTGCGTCTGCCGATTGGTGAACTGCTCGCCTCACTCACAGCCTGCTGATTCCTCATTGCATCTCTCAAAGTGCTGTATAGTGCAGAAGATGCAAATGGATTCTCTCCAGCGCCTGCCCTCTCTCCAAAAAATTCTCTCTTTTGCCGGTGCGATTGCTGGGGTACTTCTGCTGGTCTACGGAAAGTCGCTCTTGAATGGCTTTGTCACGTTCGACGATGACATTCTCGTGTTCAATAATCCCATCGTGCAGAGCATCACCGGCGCGCACCTTGTCTACATCTTCACACACTTCGATCCGGAGCTCTATATTCCGCTCACCTTCCTCCACTACCAGATCGACTGGCTGATTGGGGGCGGATCACCTTTCATCTTTCATAGCAGCAATCTCCTGCTCCATGCTGCCAATGCATTGCTGGCAGCTTGTCTCTTTTTGCTGCTCACACGTCGGCCGTGGGTTGCAGCATTCGGCGCGCTCATCTTTGCAGTGCATCCGCTCAATACCGAAGCGGTTGCATGGATCAGCGCACGGAAAGATCTGCTCTCCACGTTCTTCTTCCTGCTTTCAGTTCTCGCGTATCTCTTCTATGCCAATGCCGGATCCAAAAAAATGTATATCGCGAGCATCCTTGCTTTTGCTCTCGGGCTCTTTGCCAAGGTGATGATTGTGACACTGCCTGTTGCCTTATTGCTGATCGACATTCTCCAAAAGCGCCCACTCAGCAAGAAGATGTTTACCGAAAAAATTCCGTATCTGCTGCTCTCGGTTGTATTTGGCATTGTCGCCCTGTTTGGGAAGCAGGGCGTCATCGATCACGTATCACTGCAAACATATCTGCTGATGGCTGCCAAAAGTACCACCCTTCTGCTGCAGCATTTTTTCCTGCCCGCAGGTCTCTCGGTGCTCTATCCGTTCACAGGATCTGTCTCGCTGCTGCTGCCCGCTTTCTACATTCCACTGTTGCTCTGCATCCTTCTATTTCTGGTGGCACTGTTCTTCGCCCGAAAACATACTGCCATTCTTTTTGGCGCCTCATTCTTCGTGCTGACACTCATTCCCACCTTCACCAACATCTCCAAAGACGGCGATCTCTACATCACATCCGATCGGTATGCCTATCTCCCCATGCTCGGACTGCTGCTGATGATCGGTATGGGACTCGATGCACTCATTAAAAAGACAGCTCAGCGTTCCTACGCACAGACATGGTCCATCCTGCTTGCAGTGCTGCTCCTGCTTCTAGGTAGCATTTCGTATCAGCGTTCGCTCGTCTGGCAAAATACCTACACTCTTTTTGCCGATGCCATTCTCAAGGCCCCCGATTCTTCGCTTGCACACAACAAAGTCGGCAGTCAGTTACTGGATGAAGGGAGAATTGATGAAGCGGAAAAAGAATTCCGGACATCCATCGCACTGAAGGAAAATGCGCGTGCGCACTACAATCTGGGACTCGTGTATCTACAACGAAACGATATGCAGAATGCGCTCCAGGAAAATATCCGCGCGATCGATCTCAATCCCTCCTACGCACCGGCGCATGTGAACCTGGGGTATCTGCTCTGGCAGAGCGGACACACGGAGGAAGCAATCACTCATTTCCGTACCGCGATTGCAAACGAGAACAATACGATTGATGCACGTATGAACCTGGCAGTCATTCTCCTGTCCCGGGGCGAGAACGATGAAGCGCAAAAATTTATCGATGAAGTTCTTGCTATTGATCCTGGGAATAGCGATGCTCTGAAACTGAGCACCCGCTAGTATGTCACGATCCATCTTCCAGACTCTGCAGGCCTACATCACGTTTTACAAGGCACTCGCCCGCGACCCGCGCACACCGGGGATCTCCAAAGCGCTGCCCTGGATGGCCTTACTCTATATCCTGATGCCCATCGATTTTCTCCCTGATTTTATTCCATTGATTGGACAATTGGATGATCTGACGATAGCACCGTTTTTGGTGTTTCTGGCCTTTTGGTTGATTCCACGAATGGTGAAGCAGGAAAATCGTGCAAAATTCATCGTAAATAAAATATAAACTGAACTTGTCAAATAGTGCACAATCATTACAATGCGCGCATGTCTGCTCATTTTGAAGACGACGAGAACCTCTTTGAAGATGATGATTCCGGTTTTGATGAAAGCTCCGGATCTCTCGATGGCCAAATTGCAACATATCTGACCCGCATTCAGGAGGCCCAGGATGCCGATAGAATTTGTTTTTTAATAGGAGAGAATATTACCCAACGTATTAATCCCACCGATCCTCAGCCATATCTCATCGCGATGATCGAAAAAATGCGGGAAACGGATGAATATTTTCAGGTCACTACAGATCCTCCAGAAGGAGACATGCGTATTTTGCGTGATAATGAAGTTGTCGGTAATACCAGAAAAAGAATTGACTGGTTCAAATCTTCTCAACGGTTACGTACGATACGTTGCATGTCTCATATGAATATTTTTCTTCAGGAAGAAGGAGAGGACGAAAAGGATTTGAATGCATACACAGCAACAGAAGCATTGCTCGAACACTATGAAACATACGAATCGGAGAATATCGAACATATTCGCACTCTTGTTTTAGAATTGCTGGCAATGGGGCATATCACTGGCTACAGGATGTTGGCTGCGAATTTCATCAACAAATTGCAGCAGACGCGCCAGGCAATTTTTGAGACTATTTTTGATGAGGAAAGTATTGAACAGGCGCAGAAAATTGCAGGACATCGTCTCCATGCTAGGGAATTTATAGAAATGACTTCTGAACGAATAACGCAAATCCAAACAATAGACCAACTGATGAAAGCGGTGAAAGGGACAGATCAAAATGCGTCACTTCTGGCATATCTCGGCTCTTTTGATTTTGCACAGATATCGGAGAATGTGCGCACTATTGTCATTGAACTGACCAATAATCCAAGTTTTCTCGTAGCAAATATCGCACGCAATATGCTTAAGGAAAATGGATATTGGGTATTGAATGGAAAATGGCAAAGAAAAGGCGTGAACCATTAACCTCTGCTATTATTTCTCTATGACCTACGAAGACCGCAAGCAGCAGCTGATTTCCACGATTCGCACATCCAACGGGGCAATCGGTTTGCAGAAGAATACGAGCAATCTCTTTCGTGAACGCACCGAGGAAAAGAAAGTGAAACTCGATGTCCGGAATTTCTGCAATGTCCTCGAGGTGAACGCCAAAGAAGAATGGGTGGATGTAGAAGGCATGACACCATACGCAACACTGGTGGATGCAACACTGAAACACGGATGCGTGCCGGCTGTCGTTCCGCAACTCAAATCCATCACAATCGGTGGTGCGATTTCGGGAGTGGGCATTGAAGCATCTTCATTCAAAGAAGGCTTGGTGCATGAAACCATTCTCGAGATGGAAGTGCTGCTCGCAGATGGAACCGTGGTACGGGCAACACCGAGCAATGAACACAAGGAGCTGTTCTTCGGACTGCCAAATTCCTACGGCACGCTCGGGTACATCTTAAAGATCCGCGCCAAAGTGCTTCCCGCAAAAAAATACGTTCATCTGCAGTACAAAAAATATACAGATGCCACACTCTTTTTTGCCGATCTCGACCGCACCTGCAAAGAAACATCTTCGACCTACGTTGATGGCGTCGTGTTCACGAAAAACGAGATGGTGCTCATTACCGGAACATTGACCGATGATGCGCCCTATGTGAGTGATTACACTTGGATGAAGATTTTCTATAAGTCCCTGAAAACCCGCACCGAAGATTACCTCACCACACACGATTTCATCTGGCGGTGGGATACCGACTGGTTCTGGTGTTCGAAGAATTTGGGAATGGAGAATCCGCTTCTACGGCTCTTCATGGGACGCAAGCGTTTAAATTCGGTCACGTATCAAAAAATCATGCGCTGGAACAACCGGACAAAATTCAGCGAAAAATATATCCAGCCCTTCAGCTCTACACACAGTGAATCCGTCATTCAGGATATTTGCATTCCGGTGAGCAAGGCCCCGGCATTCCTGGATTTTCTGGTTGCAGAGATCGGTATATTCCCTATCTGGACTTGTCCCACCCGTTCTCCGGACCCCTCAAAAATCTTTTCACTTTTCCCCACCAGAGAAGACGAACTCGAGATTGATTTTGGCTTCTGGGATTTTGTGAAAACCAAAGAAAAGCATCCGAGAGGATATTTTAATAAGAAAGTCGAAGCAAAAACGATGGAACTTGGCGGTATAAAGTCTCTCTATTCCGAAGCCTTTTTTGACAAAGAAACATTCTGGCGCATCTACAATGGACGCGTCTATACTGCACTTAAGCACACCTACGATCCCGGACAACGTCTGAAGGATCTGTACGATAAATGTGTGCTGCGCGCCTGATTTGCCCTCTCCCCTTCCTTTCCATGTCTACCCGTTCCAAAAAAGTCATGTACGACATTCTGTCGCACGTACAATCCGGTCATCTGGTCATTGTGGATGACAAAGGAAAGAAAACATCGTTCGGAACCGAGGGCTCTGCGCCCACTGGAACGATGATCATTCATAATCCCGAGTTTTACGATCGCGTCATGAGTCAGGGATCGCTCGGTCTTGGCGAAAGTTACATGGAAGGATGGTGGGATGCGAAAGACGGAGACATTGTGAGTTGCGTGGGACCGATTGTGAGTAACGACCTTGCCCGCGCCGTGCGTGTCTCCCCTTCTCTGCTGCTTTCTGCTGTGTCCACGCGTATTTTTGCAAATGCTTCACGCCACCGCAGCAAATCAAACATCCAGCAGCACTACGATGTGGGCAACGATTTCTACGAACTCTTTTTGGATGAAAACATGGCCTACACTTGCGGCTATCAGAAAAAAGAGAGTGATACGATTGAAGATATGCAGAATCAGAAGCATGAGCGTGTCGCCCGCAAACTTGGTCTCAAGCCCGGAGAAACAGTAGTCGATCTTGGTTGTGGCTTTGGCGGTATGCTCCGCTACGGAGCCAAGAATTTTGGTATTACGGGAGTGGGAGTCACCCTCAGTGAAGGTCAGCACGAATGGGGGAACAATAAAATGAAGGAAGAAAAGCTGCAGGACAAAATCCATATCGATCTGAAAGACTATCGCGATATGACCGGCACATACGACCATGTGGTATCCATCGGTCTCGCCGAACACACATGGCAGCGCGGGTACGAAACATTCATCGGGAAGGTGTCGGAGCTTTTGAAAGATGGTGGCGTGGGATTGGTGCACACCATTGGATCTACTGCTGCACCCAATGAAACCACCGACGCCTGGATCAACCGGTACATTTTCCCCGATGGCCGTCTCCCCCGCCTGGAAGAACTGGTAGAAGAAATGCGTCGTGCCGGACTCACCGTTGGTCACGTCGAAAACCTGAAACTGCACTACGCAGAAACACTCCGGCACTGGAAGGAGAAGTTCAACAAGAACCGTGGTGCCATTCAGAAACTGAGCCCCGTCTACAACGAAGAATTCATGCGCATGTGGGATTACTACCTGCAGGTCTGTGAGGCAGGGTTCCGCTACGGCGAATTGCACCTGTATCAGATTCTGCAAAGGCCCCAGGTGGACACTGCCGATGCGGTTTGAGTTTGATTAAGTAGAGCCTCCTCTCTTCTTTCTCCTGGCTTTCCTATTCTGTTTAAATAAATAAGTGGGTGGCTTTTTGGTCTGAGGCAGTAGTTGATACAGTACATCACGCGCTTTTCGGAGATTTCTATAAATATTTTCAATAGCGACTGATTCCAGCCCACTTCTTTCAAAGTACAATAATTCCTGACAACGCATATGAACGTATTTACGTGCATCTGGCACATAATCAAAATGCAAGATATACAACGCATCGTCGATACTTTCCACAGTTCGCTCTCCCCAAATCGGATCTATCTGTGATCTTGTATGTCCTTTATCAATCATAGACAATAATCGGAAAAAGTATGTTATACTATACTAAATTGACTATTTTAGTCAATAAAGCGGGTTTTACGCGAAGAAACTTGCGGCTCTTTGAATAAATCTGTATAAAGTCTGCACTTCGTTATCAGCTGATCGCTGTGGTCCTGGCCCCGCTTGCGGGGAATCCTCCACAATCCGACGAAATGACGCTGATAATTAGCCCCAAGGACCCTATCACTGCTACCTCGTTCTCTTCGGTTATTCTTCTATAACTGATCACAGGTACCCGATAACCCGTCCTGACCCTTATTCTTCTTCCTTATTTCTATCATGGCTATTCCTACCGAGAAAGAACTGCTGGCCGCTGCCTGCCACTTCGGTCACCCGAAGCAGAAATGGAATCCGAAAATCGCGGATTACCTCTTTGGTTCCCGCAAGGGCATCCACATTTTTGACCTCACCAAGACCCGCGAGGGATTGGAGAACGTCTGCAACCACTTAAAGAAACTGCAGACAGAGGGCAAAGTGATCCTCTTTGTCTCTACTAAGCAGCAGGCTATCCCCCAGATTGAACAGATGGGACAGGAACTGAACCAGCCGGTTGTCACCAAGAAATGGATTCCGGGCCTCCTCACAAACTGGCTCACGATCAAGAAGCGTCTCCAGTTCTACCTGGACCTTCGCACATCCTTCCAGACAGGTACCGTTGAAAAGTACACGAAGAAGGAACAGACAGCGCTCCGCAAGGAACTCACAAAGCTCGATGCCGCCCTCTCCGGTGTGGCTCACATGAGCGGTCTGCCCGATGCACTCTTCGTTGTGGACGGTGTTCGCGATCACGTCGCGGTGCTGGAAGCAAAGAAACTTGGTATTCCTGTGTTTGGTATCTGCGATTCCAACGCCGATCCCGATGAATACACTGCCTGCGTTCCTGCAAACGACGATGCCGTAAAGTCTATCGATATCATCCTGCACACTGTTCTCCTCGAACTCAGTTCTGCAAAGAGAGAAGTGAAGGCAGAACCGAAGGCCGCACCGGTTGTTGAATCTTCCGGCCAGGTGATTGGTAGCGCTTACTAATCCGTCTATACTACCAATCAGAGATCACATTGGTGATCGCATCATTAATTATTAACCACCCCTCCCTATGTCTAACATTTCCGCCGCCGCCATCCAGTCCCTGCGTTCCCGCACGGGCGTTTCCATCTCCGCCGTTAAAGAAGCGCTGGAGGAAGCAATGGGTGACGAAGAAAAGGCCATCGAACTGCTCCGCAAGCGCGGTATTGCGCAGGCTGCGAAGAAAGCTGCCCGCGAACAGTCCGAAGGAATCGTCTTCCTGAAGGAAGAAGGAACGAAGGCAGCTGTCATGGTGCTGCGCTGCGAGACCGATTTCGTCGCCCGCGACGATGGTTTCCAGGCTGCAGGAAATTCCATTGCTACCACCCTTCTCCACAGCGGCATCGAAGCTGCCAAGGCAGAAGCTGAACAGAAGCTCCCCGAACTCGTGCAGAAGCTTGGTGAGAACATCACCATCGACGACATGAACGTCATCGAAGCTCCGGTTGTCGGTGCCTACCTCCACTCCAACGCCAAGATCGGTGTGATCATCGGCCTGGATGGCGGTCAGCGCGACACGGCCCGCGACATCGCCATGCACTCCGCAGCTCTCAGCCCCACATACATCAGCCCTGAACAGGTGGGTATGGAAGCGGTCGAGAAGGAGCGTGAAATCTGGCGCGAGCAGATGAAGAAAGAAGGCAAGCCCGAAGCCATGTGGGACAAAATCATGATGGGTAAGGAAAAGAAGTTTCGCGAGGAAAACTCCATCATCTCCCAGTCCTTCGTGAAAGATCCCAGCAAGACCGTTGCCCAGCACCTCGGCGATGCAAAGATCACCGCGTACATCCGCGCAACTGTTGCCTAAATTGAGATTAAGGAAAAGATTGAGGGATAAGGGTTATGTTTCATCTCCCCTATCCCTTTTTCTTCATCTCAATCTTATCCCTCGCACGCTTTGCAGATCTTCTTCAGATTCAGTTGCTGCGCGGCATTCATACTGTGCTGATAGTAGAGTGTCTTAATCCCCTGCTTCCAGGCTTCTATATAAAGCTCGTTGATATCTTTGACCGGCGTATCCGGATGAATGAGCAGATTGAGTGATTGCCCCTGATCAATCCACTCCTGGCGCGCCGATGCCTGGTACACAATCGCCATCTGATCGATTTCCGGATACGTCTTGAAGACTTCCTTCTCTTCTTCAGTCAGGAACGAGAGATGCTGGACCGATCCATCATGGTTGCGGATGTCGTGCCAGACATCGTCGATGTTCTTTCCTTTCTTTTCGAGGAGTTCTGTGAGGAACGGATTTTTGATGGTCGTTTTGATTTTCTGAATGTCTTTCACGTAGCAGTTGGACCAGACAGGCTCGATTCCCTGTGACACCTGCCCCAGAATGAATGCAGAAGACGTGGTGGGTGCTACGGCCATCAATGTTGTATTCCGGCGGCCGTAGCCTTTGAGCACATCCGGTTCTCCGAAGAGTTCTGCCAGTTTTGCAGATGCGCTGTACGCGCGCTCGTGGATCTGCTTGAAAATGGCATAGTTCAGCTTGGCGGCATCGCGGCTGTCGAAGGCGATCATCCTGGATTGCAGATACGAATGCCAGCCGAGCACACCCAGCCCAAGTGCACGATGTCTCTTGGCAAACGTGTAGGCGCGTTCCATGAAGAGGAAAATCTTTTTGTCATCATCGTTCACGGAATCGCGGAATACTTCCAGCTTCTGGACAAATTCAGTCACAACGGCATCGAGGAAGGAGACGAGCGTTTCGACGGCATCGGTATCTTTCCATTTGTCGTAATGCAAAATATTAATAGACGAAAGCACGCAGACAAACGATTCTTTTTCGTTGCTCGGGAGCATGATTTCCGTGCAGAGATTGCTTGCCCAGATTGTCATCTTCTTGTCCTTGTACACATCGACCGTCTGCCTGTTCACGTTATCGCGGAAGAAAATGTACGGGTACCCGATTTCGCCGCGCCGCTGAATAACAGTTGCCCAGAGTGAGCGTTTTTCGCTATCGCCTTCAATCATCGACTTCATCCAATCGTCGCCGACAGTCACACCGTACGTCAGCTTTTGAATGGGATTTCCTTCGGTGCCGATTTCCAGGAACTCCTTTGCATCCGGGTGATCAATCGGCAGATATGGAGCAAATTGACCGCGGCGCGTGGCCCCCTGGCTCACAATATCGGCCATCTTTTCGAAGAGCTGCATGAAGTGCACTGCCCCCGCCGATTGTCCGTTGTCGCGGATGGGCGCCCCGCGGTGGCGCAATGCTCCGAAGTAACCGGACGTTCCGCCGCCGAGCTTGGACATCATGCCCACTTCGCCCTGCGTGAAGAGAATCTGCCCCATATCATCGCCAATGTACGATCCAAAACAGCTGATCGGGAGGCCGCGCTCTTTTCCGAAATTGGACCAGACCGGAGACGCGAGTGAGTAGTAGCCCTCTTCCATGTAGCCGTAAAATTTATCGGCAAAGCCAGGAATACCGTTTAATTCTTCCGCACGATTGGCAATTTCGCGAATACGTTCTTCAGGCGTGGTGCCACCCACCAGGTACCCGAGTTCCAGGAATTTTCTGCTGTGTTCATTGAGCCATTTCATAGAGGTGAAGTGAAAAAGGAAGTAGGGATATCAAAAGAGATCGGCGCCGGTGACGCTCTTGCTTCGCTTGTTGTAATTGATGGAACGCTTCACGAAAAAATCCCCGTGCTTGGTTCCGATAATTTCATCGTCAAACCATTCCGACTGCCGGAGGAGCGTTGCATCGGTATCGAATACCGGATCAATCCCGATACTCCTGAGTGAGTGATTCAAACGATTCTTGATGAATTCATTGACGACGTTTTTAGGAAGGAAATCCAGTTCCCCCTTTTCAAAGATCCAGTCCACTATGCGGCTTTCGGCTTCGAATGCGCGCATGCAGAGTTCCTGTACCTGGCTGCTATGCGCATCGTCGAACCATTCAGGATATTCCTCCTGAATAATGCGGATGAGGTCGATGCCAAAATTCCCATGGATCTGTTCCTCCTTTGAAGTTGCTTCGACTACATTGGAAATGCCTTTAAGCCTGTCTCTATGCTTATTGAATGCCATGATGATGAGGAACTGCGAGAAGAGTGAGACATGTTCAATGAAGAGCGAAAAGAGCAGCACGGATTCCGTAAATTCTTTTTTGTCGGCACTGCGCGCATGTTTGAGCGCTGTTTCCAGATAACTCACGCGGTCCATCATCACAGGCTGATTCGAGAGATTTTTAAACTCTTCGTTGAGTCCGAGGATTTCAAGCAGGTGCGAATACGCATCGTGATGCCGCACTTCGCTTTCGGCAAAAGTTGCACCAATCGCACCGATTTCGGGCTTCGGGACTTTATCGTAAAGGTTGCCCCAGAATGTCTTCACCGCCACTTCAATCTGGGAAATGGCGAGCATAGTATTTTGTATGGCGCTGCGTTCGGTATCGGAAATCCCCACTTTAAAATCCTGAATATCGCTCGTGAAATTGAATTCCGTGTGAATCCAGTACGAATGGCGGATGGCATCCACGTACTCCAGAAGTTCCGGATATTCGTACGGCTTGAGGTTGATACGCTTCTTAAAAATATCACGCTTCCGTTCCTGTGCGCGGCGGTCACGGTACACGATGTAAGCTTTCGCAATCTCCAGAAACCCGCAGGTCATCAGCGACGCTTCGACCGTATCCTGAATAGATTCCACTTCCAAAACTGCTGCAGACGATCTTTGGAAAAGGCTTTGCAGAGCCATATGCAGAACTGAATCAATCCCCTCTCGCAGATCTGCCGGCAGTGCTACGGGGCGTGGCACATCGTGCACCGAGCGAAATGCACTCTCGATAGCATTCTTGATGCGCTCTTCATCAAAGGTAACGACGGTCCCGTCACGCTTTTTCACAATCAGTGTGGTGTGCGGAACGGGAAACAGAACGGCTTGTTTTGAAGTGAGAGTGGAGGACATAGAAAAATGGGTAAGGAAAATCGCCGCGTCTAAGCGGGAAGAAAAATCACGAAGGACATGCCGATGCTGAAGACGCGTGTAGACAAGGTGGAGAAGCAGGAACTTCTAGGCACCTGTCGTCACGTCTGAGTATGCGTGAGGAATGAGAGGTGCTTCGTGCGAGCGAAGCGGGAAGACTAGGCTTCCAATGACAAGCTGTCTGGCTATAACAGTTGCGCGACAGTGAGGAATTTCACCTCTTTAGCTTGTACCGCTGTGGTCAGTACTTTGCAGGATGTAGTGCGTCCATGCAAATGCACACACTACCTATTGTGGATAAGTGATTTTTTTGCCTGCACGAAGAGCAGTACCCCGATTACAGGTCTGCAAAAATTATGTGACCGAGAACGAACTGTGTACAAGTGGCAAGAAAAAATTTCGCTTTACCACTTATGCCACGGCATCTCGATCTGATCCAACGGAATATCGTCGATGGATGCAGCAACATTTTCGCCGGCAACATGGCTGACGACTGTGTGCAGTTTCTTGCGGAGAATGAATGCCAGGACGCCAAGAGCACCAAGTACTGCAAGGCCAATCGCGTACGGCGCCATGGGTGACAAGCTGCCAGCAGAGGTCACACTGGAGACAGGGGCTGCAGGCTTGAGCGTTTCACAAGACGCAGTACAGGAATCGCCTTCGCTTCCGTTTTTGTCGCCATGGTCACACTGTTCGTCGGCATCCACAATTTTGTCTCCACAGGCAGGAGCGCGGCAATCCATACGACACGCGTTGGGGCGTGTGTTGGAATTCTTCGATCCATCGTCACATTCTTCACCGGTCTGCACGATGCCATCGCCACACTTGGGCAGGCTGCAGTCGGCGCGACACTTGGCACCTGGCAAATTCGAGTTATTGGGACCGTCATCACACTGTTCACCGCGGGACGGGTCTACGACTGCATCACCGCATTTGGGGTAGGAACAGTTCATGCGGCAGCGGGCATCGGCCTGCTGGGAGTTATTCGGTCCAAGGTCACACTGTTCACCCGGCTGCTCCACTCCATCGCCACACTTCGGCAGTGTACAGCTCTTGGAACAACGGGCATTAGGCTGATCGGAATTGGCAGCTCCGGCATCACACTCTTCACCCTGATCCGTCACACCATCACCACAGCGCTGCATGACACAATCGAGGCGGCAGTGTGCGTTTGGAGCATTGGCATTATTGGGACCGTCATCGCACTGTTCTCCGCGGGAGGTATCAATGAATCCGTCACCACACTTCGGAATACTACAATTCATGCGGCAGTGTGCGTTCGGCAGATCGGAGTTATTGGGGCCGTCATCGCACTGTTCTCCGCGGGAGGTATCGGTAATGGCATCACCGCACTTCGGCAGTGTGCAATCCACGCGGCAGCGGGCGCCGGGGAGATTCGCGTTCAGTGAACCGTCATCACACTGTTCACCCGGTTCCACTGTGGAGTAATTGGCGTAATCGATGTAACGGATGATGCAGCCACAGACGATGCAGCGACTGTCTTCACCGATGCAACAGACGAACTGGACTCAGCGGCTTCAATAGTGACAGGCGCATCGACCGGACACACAGCGAGGAACTTTCTCTTGCAGCCGCCGGCACAGTTACCCTGTGCATCGCAGGTCGGAACCAGACAAATTGTTCCGCAGGATGCCTGCAGGTAATGGACTTCTGTGGTGAGCTGACCGGTACTGGGGTCAATGGCGTAGACTTCTTCGGTATCAGGTTCACACTCTTCTCCCAGCTGCGGAGAAATCACCTGGTCACCACAATAGAGAAGTTTGCAGGAGGTCGTACAGTTGCTGAGACCGTTCCGCAATTTTCCGTAGTCACATTCTTCACCACTATCCACGACTCCGTTTCCACAAGAAGGATTCACCGAATTATTGGAGAGACTCTTCACCGGACATCCTGCTGTTCCGTACGGCTTTCCGACACAATCCGTGACAAGACTTGCCGATGTTTCCGGCAACTGCACAGACTGCAATGTCCCAAGCGTGAGCAGAGAGAGGACACCGAGCGCGACGTAGAGCTTCTTGTGTGTATGCATATATTTCTTCCCATTATAGCAAAAATTTGGAATTTTGCCTAGCTTTCAAGTTGTCAAAAGAACAGAAGATGCTCCGGCACCTCTAGGAAGAGCTCTTCTTTTCTGGTATACTGTACCGTATGACTAAAGCAGATATCCTCGTTGCCGAAGATGACCCGGTTCTTCGCAACCTCTATATAAAGAAGTTTTCAGTCGCGGGATACGCCATCCGCGCCGTGGAAGACGGAGAGCAGGCAATGCAGGAAATCACCGCACGTCCGCCGGAAGTTCTCGTTCTGGATATCCATATGCCGAAGATGGACGGTTTTCAGGTGCTGGAACAGTTCCCGCGCGAAACCCGCCCGTTCCCGGTCATCATGCTCACGAACTTTGCCGATGAAAATTCCCGCGCCAGAGGAAAGGAACTGGGCGCCGATGACTATTTCATCAAGAAGGATATGACCATTAAGTCCCTGCTGGAAATGGTGGAACGTGTGTATGACCAATGGAAGCGGATGCATCCATAAGTGATTGAAAATTGATAATTGTGAATGGAAAATTACTTAGGGGATTTTTCGTGTCATTTTCAATTTTACATTTTCAATTTTCAATTGCGTCATAGTCCCAGCCACGCCAGCCACCGCGACATCCACAAAAACGAGGGTGTGGAACTGAGGGCACGGCATTTGAGTGTGTCCTGACGCAGTGTTTCGCGGAGCGTCCAGAGGGCACGCTGTTTATCGCGGATGAGCACGTTCACTTCCCCCATATCCACCTCAATTCCAAAATAAAGCAAAGTATCTTTGATAACATCTAGGGATCGACGCATGAGATTTGCTGATCCTACAAACGCAATCCGGTGATCCACCAGAATGATTTTTGCATGGAAAATATCGGGGTACAAAAGCACATGCATGTTGGCACTTTCGCCCTCAGAAATCATGCGCCCGATCGTGCTCATGTTCGCGTGATAATGAAAATCGATGTACTCGGGAATGATGATTGTCACGCGGACGCCGCGCTTGCTGAGGGCTATCAGACGATCATTCACGGCGGGATCGGAAAGATAGCAGTGCTCCACCACAACCGCTTCCTGTGCTTCATCCAGAATCTGGTGCAGGACGGGGCGGACACTTTTCTTTTCGTCAGTATTCATCACCAGTTCGACGTTTGCATTCTTGTATGGATAAAGGCCGCGCGTGAGGAACTGTGCCACGTATTCCGATCCGCGGAGTTCCACCATGTAATCGTGCCAGCGGTAGCGGTACTCATTGGCAATATTCATGCCTGTGAGGAGGAGGATCTGCCCGTCAATCACATACACTTTCGCGTGGTCGTTATTCGTGGAATACGTGATATGAATGCGCGGATGCTTCCAGAACGCCTGCCAGACGGGATCGGTGGACCCTTTTGTTCCGAGAAAATCGCCATCAAACTCAAAGAAATCGCCCACGGCTTCTTTCGTGATATCAATCTGAACACCGCGCTCAGCCGCTTCCAGGAGGATTCCTGCAATATGCCGCCCCGTTTCGTCATCCTTCCAGATAAACATCTGGATCACGATGCTCATTTTGGCTCTGCGCAGCAGTCTTTCAATGCGTGCAAACGATTCCTGGCCATCGACCCACACACGCACTTCATTCCCTCTGGCAAGCCGCGCAAAGGTTTCCCCGGTCGTGAGCAGCATTTCCATGCGCAGCTGATAAAACAGCTGCAAACCGGCAATCAGACGATGCCCGCGCTTCCCAAAGACATACCGGAGCGATCCCCGGAGGGCGCTTGCAAATCCACGGCTGCGGATTAAATCGACGGAAAAAGGGATAACGGGCATGAAATAAACGTAAAAAACTGGCGTTACGGGGAGTATAGCCTATTTTAGGGAACCATCATTGCATGACGCCAACAAAAATCGAGCGTGTATAGAGCAGCAAAATGTGCTATACTGGTACGATACTTTTATGCAGAGCTTCTTTCTCTTCATTGGCGTCATCCTGGTGCTCTCCGGGTTCTTTATTGGACTCTTTTGGGTACTGCGGATGATGAGTGATCGCCGCCGCGAAGAAGACATCGTCTTTCTGCAGCTGCTCGTTCCAAAAAAAGAAACGCGCGAGGAGAAAGATTCCGAATCCGATCAGTTCGGACGCGACTACAAAGAAGTGATCGGCGTGATGGATCACCTGTTCCAGTCACTGCACTCGATTTATAACTCCAACCTCAACCGTTACTGGAAAGGCCAGCCGTTTGTGTCACTGGAGTATGCAGCTCTTGCCGGAGAAATTTTGTTCTTCGTCGTCTGTCCGCGCCGCATTGCGCCGCTTGTTGAAAAGCAGATCACGTCGTTTTATCCGGATACCATCATCGATGAAGTCGAAGATTACAATATCTTCACCGAGCAATCTGTTGTGAGTGCACGCACGATTGTCGCACATCATCCGTACACACACGTCTTCAAAACATACCAGCAACTCAAGAGCGATCCGCTCAATGCCATCACCAATGCGTTCAGTAAACTCCAGAGTGATGAAGGAGCTGCCGTGCAATTTGTGCTGCGTCCCGCCACATCCGGCTGGCAGAAGAAACTGCAGAAGGAAGCCCAGGAACTGTTGAACCCGACCGAGAAAGGCGGCTCCATGTGGAATCCGCTCACCTGGCTCTCCGGACTCTTTTCCATTTTCTCCGCCGATGAAAAGGGTGCAGAGAGTCATTCAAAAAATGAACGTGTGTCGCAGATGGTGGAGGAATACAGCAAAGCTGTAGATGAGAAAGCGGGCAATCCGGGTTTCACCTGTGTGGCGCGCATTGTGACATCGGGTAATAGCGCACATCGCGCGCACTTAATCCTCGATACCGTTGCTGCAGGATTCAGTCAGTTCAATGACATCCGAGGAAACTCGTTCCACGAACTCAAGATCGAGAGCAAGCGCAAGGTTGTGCAGCGCTTCATTCGGAGAAACCCGCGCCGCAACACCTTCGAATGGCTGCAGGCCCCGCAGATGCTCCTCGGTACTGCCGAACTCGCGAGCCTCTTCCACCTGCCGAACATCAAGTACAACAAAGTGGAAACCATCAAGTGGCAGAACTTTAAAGTGGCACCTGCCCCAAAGAATATTCCCGAAGACGGACTGTACCTTGGAACCAATACGTACCGCGGTGAGCGCAAGAAAATCTTCATGAACCCCGAAGACCGCTTCCGCCACTTCTACATCATTGGACAGACCGGTACGGGTAAGTCTTCGATCATTGAATTGATGGCCCGTCAGGATTTCCATAATGGCAAAGGTGTCTGTGTGATTGATCCCCACGGATCACTGATTGAAAACCTCTTGCCGTACATCCCCCGTGAACGCGCCGACGACGTGATTTACTTTAACCCTTCCGATACCGAACGTCCGCTGGGGCTGAATCTGCTGGAAGGAAAAACCCCTGAAGAACGTGACCTTATCGCCCTTGATGCCATGAACATGATGGTGAAGAT
>CAYRQG010000007.1:905-2926 GCA_964426345.1 uncultured Candidatus Peribacteria bacterium | reverse complement strand
GTACGGTGAAGAAGTGTGCGGCCCGCGTATTCAGGACTACTTCCGTAACGGCTGTCTCACGCTGATGGAAGATGAAGAGGAAGGCGGTGCGATTACCGACCTCGTGCGCCTCTTTACCGATGACGAATGGAACAAGTACAAAGTGGCCAAAGTAAAAAACCCGATCGTCCGCTCCTTCTGGGAAAACCAGATGGCAAAAACAGGTCAGCGCGAAAAGCAGGAAATGATCCCGTACTTCGCGGCCAAGTTCGGACAGTTCGTCACAAACACGCTCATGCGTAATATTGTGGGACAGACAAAGAGCTCGTTCGATGTGGGTGAATGTATGAACAGCGGCAAAATTATTCTGATGAACCTCTCGAAGGGTCTCATTGGAGACATCAACTCGACGCTCCTTGGTATGATCGTCGTGAACAAAATCCAGGTGGCCGCCATGCGCCGTCAGCGTGAAAGCGCCGACAAGCGTCGCGACTTCTTCCTGTACATCGATGAATTCCAGAACTTCGTCACTCCTTCCATTGAATCCATTTTGTCTGAAGCTCGTAAGTACCGCCTGGGACTCATCCTCGCTCACCAGTATATCGATCAGCTGGAGAAAGAAAGTAAGCTGAGCGGAGCGGTCAGCCTGAAGGGCGCCATCTTCGGGAACGTCGGAACCATGATGATGTATAAGATCGGTCCGCAGGATGCAGAAGTCGCTTCCAAAGAAATGGCGCCGACATTCTCCGAACAGGATCTGGTGAATATGGATGCATTCAAGGGTTCCATGAAACTGTGTATCAACGGTCAGCCCAGTCGTCCGTTCACTCTCGAAGTCCCGCGTCCGTGGCTGGATAAGACGTTTGTGAAAGATGAACAGGCGGGCGAGGCGTATAAGCAGCTGAGTCGTTTGAAGTATGGAAGAGCGAGGGACTTTGTGAGTCGGGAGATTCTCAGGCGTATTGGTATTTAAAACATTGCAGAATCTCAGGAGTGTTTATGGCACTTCTTTAGTGTCTGAATAATAAGGATAATGATCATTATTCCAATCCTCTACCATTTGCTTTATGGCGTTTTTCACAGCATCGGCAATTCCTTTAACCCGTTCTTCAGGTCCGCGCAGCATGTACTGAAACCGGGTGCACTTGTCTCTATGATATTTTGAAGAAAAATCATAGAGACTCAAAAAGTTATTTACTGACATATACATGATTTCTCTCTCATCCATTTCATCCATTCTTTTTTCGGTTGGTCCTTTTGTTGTAATGTACGCATGAATCATTGGATGTTTTTCTTTGAGTTTTATCGAAAAAATATTCAGTTCTGTCAGGGGACGAAGATGAATTCCTCTAGGATCAGTCGGGCCATCGAATTCCATGACGTGAGAGATTTCCATATGTGAGTGATGCACATTAGATGACATCATCGTCATATTTATACATGCAGTTTTTCCAATTGCCGGCCATTTCTCTGAAATCAGATTCAACATCAGCTGCAATCTCCTGGATGATATCAGCCGGGCCCTGCAGAACGTAACAGAGTCTTTTGCGAACAGACACACTAAAAGCAGGAAGAGCGGTTCCCATCAAATAGAGCATGGAAGCTCCTGAATCAAGGTAACGATCAGGAGAAACGATATCTTCATCCTGATCATCCGGTACAAAAAGAAAGGCACGCACTCCCGGATGCTCCTTCTGTAAATCACCGGAAAAACGTGACACATCGTAACAAGGTCTCACATGAAATCCGACGGGGGCCTGCGGACCACCTACGAAGATAGAATGTGATACTTCTTCCATATGATTACTTGACTGCCACTGTCGTCACCAGTTCCGCATGCACGAGGTAACGCTGCTTAATACTATCTGGCGGCCAGCAGGTATAGAGGATCAGTTCTTCTTTTCCTTCCTGGTTATAGGCACTCGTGTCGCCGGCAGCCACTGTTTCCTTGCGACTCACCTGGTACGTATAGAGCGTACTGTTGTACGTGACATACACCTTGTCGCCCACTTCGAGCTTATTGATCTTGCGGAAGATTTTCG
>CAYRQG010000007.1:0-895 GCA_964426345.1 uncultured Candidatus Peribacteria bacterium | reverse complement strand
AATTCGGAGATATCCCACGGATAGCTGCTACTGTGTCCGTAAATCAGAATCTTTCCGTTCTGCCCGGGGTAGCTGAAGAGGTGTCCCACACCCTGCTGAAGAGGTGCCAGGAGACCATCGTGTGTGAGATCATTTGGGTGCGTAATGGTGAGGTCTTTAATGGCAAGACTCGGCATGCTGATAGCAAACATCTTGGTCGATGCGTTTGCTGCGGCATCGGGGTCGATGCCGTTGATGGATGTGACGGCCGGAGTGGTGGTGACAGGAGGAACCGGTGCAGACGATACTTCAATCTTTGTAATGGGAATCATCACGATGGTGATATTCTGCGGATTGACGATACCCACCGATTCAACCATCGCATTGAAGTCCGCACGGGAGATGCTGTTTCCGGGGCGAACGGGGAATGGCATTTTGATATTATTCGCACCTGCTTCGGACACAATCTTATTGAGCCAGTTTCCCTGGGGCGTCTCAATACTGATGTAGGCACCTGTGGAGGATGCAGCAAGCTGCTTGTAGCGGCTCACGAGAACAATCGCCTCTTCTTCTTTCAAGAGATCATTCGGGCGGAAGCTCGATTGCGTGTCTGCGTTGATCATCCCCTGTTCAAACGCTGCTTCCAGGTACGGTGCGTACCACTGGGATTGATCGACATCGGAAAAGAGTGAAAGGGGTGGCATGTGGGAGGCAAACCAACGGGCGCGGTTGAGCTGATTCGGGTGGGCGTTCATGATCAAAGCAACAGCTTCGGCACGGCTGATAGTGGAAGATGCAGGCTGCAGTTCTTGCGCAAATGCACGCGTAAAGTACCCAACTGCAAGGACAAGCACGGCGATCAGAAAGAGGCGCTTTGACATAATGGATGGTTACTATAATAATATAATTACATTTT